>JAJBUC010000038.1 GCA_020860545.1 Oscillospiraceae bacterium
CTCACGTATGGAAAACCGACGGTGACGCGTGTGGAAAGCTGTGTTCCCGATCAAAGTGAAGAAGCGCTGCTCACCATCACGGCGGCGGCGGAATTGCGCTCAGAGCACCCGCTTGGTAAAGCGATCGTCGCCTATTACAGACAGACACAGCAAACGTCTCCAGAGCAGCCGGATGCGTTTACACTGCTGCCGGGGCGCGGTGTCGCGGCGACGGTGGGGGGGCGTGAGATCTTTGCGGGCAACGAGGCACTTCTCGCCGACCATCGTCTGGATATCCCCGCGCCGCTCGCGGCGCATGCGGCGCAGGCCAAAGCGGACGGCTGTACCGTGATTTACGTCATGGAGCGGACGCGTATCATCGGCCTGCTTGCGCTCGCCGATACCCTCCGGCCCGACGCACCCAATACGATCGCGCGCATCGCCGCGACCGGCACCAGGCTCGTGCTCCTCACAGGGGACGCGGAGCAGGCGGCACAGCACATTGCCGAAATTGCGGGCATCGCGGATGTGCACGCCAACTGCCTGCCGGAAGATAAGCTCCATGCGATCCGGCAGTATCAGGCGCAGGGCGAGCCGGTCTGTATGATCGGCGACGGAATCAATGACGCGCCCGCCCTCAAAACGGCGCAGGTGGGTGTGGCGATGGGCGGCGTAGGCAGCGACATTGCCATTGAGGCGGCAGACATTGTGCTTGTCGGAGACGATATCAAGGTGCTCCCGCATCTGCTCCTGCTCTCCAAAAAGGTGATGCGCACCATCCATATCAATCTGGCGGCAGCGATGGCGCTCAATTTTGTCGCCATTATACTCGCCATCACGGGTATCCTCAATCCCGTGGTGGGGGCGCTGGTACATAATGTTGGCTCTGTGGCGGTCATTATCAATTCATCTTTATTATTACAATGGAAAAGCAGGGATGACGACGCGTACCGCTAGCGTGGCGATTGGTATATTCGAATTCACACACAAAAAATGTGGGAATTTCAACGCGATACATTGTTGATACTACTGCTATCTATTTGTGTTTTGTATAATATTAAATGGAGCCTGCCACATAAACGTCGGCAGGCTCCATTACGCATCTTCTATAGTTTCTATATATATCAATAAGTCGCATGGTTGGCACTTCATGATTCTGCACAATTTCTCCAGCGTTTCCGTGGATACAGGCTTATCATGCCTTATACGCTGTAGCGTTTGCGCATCAATACCGTGATTCGCCAGAGCATAATACGAAATATTGTGATCCTTCATGAATTGGCGCATAGGCTCATAAGAAATTGGCATTTTATCACCCTGAATTATTATAAGGGTGTTGCAATTGTTTATTATAGTGATTATAATCACTATACAGGATAAAATAAAGGAGTGGAAGACATGAGCGAGAAGCCAACGTCAGTACGCATCATTGACGAATTAGGGCGCATCACATTGCCCATTGAGGCACGCAAGATCATGGATTGGGATGAAAAGACCAGAGTGGAAATATGGGTTGACCCCGCAAACAGGCAGCTCATTATGAAAACCCATGTTCCCGCCTGTACGTATTGCGGCTCGGACGCGAATTTGCTGGAGTACCGAGAAAAACAAATCTGCCGTGCATGCAGGGATGCAATATTCCGCAAAACATATGGGGCTGACGCATAAGGAATCCTTTCGATTCCTTATGCGTCAGCCCCTTCGACTGTCAGGCGGGTAATCCGTATCAGCGCTGTTCGCTGCCGGTACCCACAGCTACCTTCGCCTCCGCTGTGGCGGCGGCTGCTTTCTTTTGCAGCCTGCGGCACAGGGGGATGATGACGCCGCCGACGGTGTTGCCGAGGGTCATGATGATCAGGTAACCGACCGCGTGGAGGCTCCACGAGCCGGAGATAGTAAAGTAGAACATATTGGCCACACAGTGCTCAAACCCGCAGAGGATAAAGACCATAATGCCAAAGACCAGCCCTAAGTATTTACCGACCGGGTTGGGATTGTTTTTAAAAGACTCCGTCGCAACGACAATGAGGATATTGCAGAAGATCGCCAGAATGAAGATACTCAGCAGGCTATCGCTCAGTTTCGTCTCGCAGACCTTTTGGGCGGTTTCAATGATGGAAACACGCGTGAGGCGCAGGAGGTTCCCGACGATGAGGGTGCCGACCAGATTCCCAAGCCAGACGGAGCAGCACCAGAGGGCGTAGGAGGGTTTATTCTCCAAAATATAGGCCACCTTGCCGGTAAAGAGATTATAGCCGAAGTTACAGACGACGAAGAGGCCGACCGCGAACAAAAACGCGCCCACCATCTTGTTTTCCAGGGAGAGGTAGACGGTACCGCCGATGGAGATAAAGGCACCGGCCATAATGGAGGCAACAAACGAGGAAACTGCTTTCATAAACATCATTCTCCTTCACATCACATTGCGTTTTCTAAATCCAGCGCCGTGTCGGGGCAGATGGCAATACGCGCGGGATGGGTATAGAGGTTAAACCGTTCCCGCTTGGTAAAGCCGATAACCGTCATGCCCAACGCGTCGGCGATTTGGAGGCCGAGCGCATTGGGCGCGGATTTGGCGATTAGGATCGGGCAGCCGAGCTTGGCGGCCTTGAGGACGACCTCGGCGGAAACCCTGCCGCTGAAGACGACGATGTTTCCCGCCGTCTCCCGGCCGGAGAGCAGATGTGCCCCCATCAGCTTATCGAGCGTATTCTGCCGCGCCACATCCTCGTAGTAGGATAGAAAGCGCCCGGTTCGGTCCGCCACAGCTGCGCAGTGTACGCCGCCGGTTCGGCGGAAGAGCCGGGAGCGCGCCTCCAGCGCCTCCATCAGGCGAAACACCGTCTCCGCCGCAAGCTGCCCCTCGTCCTCCATCCGGCGGCACAGGGCCGCGTCGGAGGTGAAGTAAAACGGGGGGCTGCCGTCCGTCCGGGGGGAGGCGAAGTGGCGCTTGCGGAATCGATGCAGGGGCTCGGCTGCAATCTCCGCATGGGCCGTCCCGCGCGCCATATCAAGGACAAGGGAGGTGAGCGCGTCGAGCGTGGGCAGAAAGCCCTCCGTATAGAGGAAGCCCACCACCAGCTCCCGCACATATTCCGGGGTACAGGTAAGCGTTGTGATCTCCCTGCCGCCGACAAACACCGTGACGGCTTTCTCCCGCACCACAATGTCCGGCGTCTCGGCAGAGGTGCCGTCCCGTCTAACAATAATGGGGGTTACGCGCGCTACGGTACTGTGCTGCATAGCTGCTCCCCTCCTCATTAATTTTCGCAAGCTGCACTGCGCAGACCTTGTACTCATAGATCCGGGAGATGGCGTCGAGCGCGGCGCTCGTGAGAAAGTTTACGTTCCCGTCCGGGAAGTGGAAGGTCATAAACACCTCGCCGGGCCGCGTCTTTTCCCCCACCCGAGCAGTGGTCTCAATCGCTCCGCGGCGTGAGGTCACCTTAATCCGCTCACCGTCTGAGATGTCCATTTGCTGCGCGTCCGCCCGGCTGATCTCAATATAGGAGCTGTCGCAGATCTCATTGATCCCCTCCGTGCGGGAGGTCATAGCGGCGGCGTTGTAGTGGTAGAGCATCCGCCCGGTGACCATCTTCATGGGGTATTCGTCGTCCGGCAGCTCCACGGAGGGCTTGTATTCTGTGGGGTAGAAGTAGCCCAGCCCACGGCTGCATTTGCCAACATGGAGGATCGGGGTGCCCGGATGCTCCGGCGTCGGGCACGGCCACTGGGGTGCGCCCTGCGCCTCAATCCGCGCATGGCTGATGCCGCCAAAGGACGGGGTGAGGGAGGCGATCTCATCCATGATCGCGGCAGGCTCTTTTTTCTCACAGACATATCCCATTGCATGCATGATATCATAAAAAATATCCCAGTCCTGCTTCACTTCTCCCTCCGGCTTGACGGCAGCGCGCACCAGCTGCACCCGCCGTTCGGTGTTGGTGAAGGTGCCCGTTTTCTCCGCGTAGCTGACGGCGGGGAGCACCACGTCTGCAAACTGCGCCGTCTCGGTGAGAAAGAGATCCTGCACCACCAGAAAATCCAGCTTTTCCAGCATGTGCTTGACGTGACTGACGTCCGCGTCGGACACCACGGGGTCCTCGCCGAAGATGTAGAGCCCCCGCACGGTGCCCTCCTCAATGCCCAGAAAGGTCTCGGTTGAGGTCAGCCCCGGCTCAGCCGGCAGGGGGACGCCCCAGGCCTTCTCAAACTTTTCGCGCACCTCCGGCACCGTCACCTTTTGGTAGCCGGGATACTGCCCCGGCATACAGCCCATGTCGCAGGCGCCCTGCACATTGTTCTGGCCGCGCAGAGGGTTGACGCCGCAGCCTGAGCGGCCAAGCTTTCCGACGGCCATTGCGAGGTTTGACAGGCTCATAACCCCCTCCGTCCCTGTGGAGTGCTCTGTCACACCGAGGCAGTAGATAATCGGCGCTTTCTCCGCCTGCGCATACAGGTGCGCCGCCCGCACCAGCTCCGCCGGGTCAATGCCGCAGATTTCAGCGGTCTTCTCCGGAGTGTACGCCTGCACAATCTCCTGCAATGCTGCAAAGTTCTCCGTCCGCTCCGCGATAAATTTCTCGTCAAGCAACCCGTCGCGGATGCAGATATGAATCATGCCGTTGGAGAAGGCGACGTTGGTGCCCGCGCGGATTTGCAGAAAAATTTCCGCCTGATCCACAAGGTCAATGCGCCGGGGGTCAACGACAATCAGCTTTGCGCCGCGCTCCGCCGCCTGCCGCAGCTGCGCCCCCACCACCGGGTGTGCCTCTGTAGGATTGGAGCCGACCAGTAAAATGACCTCCGGTTCGGCGGTGATATCACGGATGGTGTTCGTCATGGCGCCGGAACCGAGCGTAATGGCGAGGCCGTGCACAGAGGAGGAGTGGCACAGGCGGGCGCAGTTATCGACATTATTTGTCCCAAACGCCGCGCGCATCATCTTCTGGAATACGAAATTATCCTCGTTTGTGGCGCGGGAGCAGGAGAAGCCGGAGACCGCGTCCTTGCCCGACTCCGCCTGAATCCGCTTCATATTCTCCGCGACGCAGGCAATGGCCTCCTCCCATGTCGCGCGCTGCAGCGCGCCGTTTTTCCGCACCAGCGGATAGCGCAGGCGGTCGCCGGCGTGGATAAATTTATAGGAGGCAAACCGCCCCTTGACACACAGGAGGCCACGGTTCGCCGGCCCGTCGGCCGGTTCCGCGCCGACCACGCGGTTGTTCTTTACCAGCAGATCCATCTGGCAGCCCACCGCGCAGTGGGGACAGGTGGTGCGCACCCGGCGCACCTCCCAGCTCCGATAGCCCTTTTTGTTGTCCTTGGTCACAAGCGCCCCGGTGGGGCAGACCGCCGCGCAGTTGCCGCATGATTCACAGTTGGTGTCCTTCCAGGGGGTGTTGAAGCTTGTAGTCGCCATGGAGTGGAAGCCGCGGTCCTGTATACTGAGCGCCTGCCTGCCCTGCAGCTTGTCGCAGGTGCGCACACAGCGTCGGCAGAAGACGCATTTGCTCAAATCACGGATGAGGAAGGGGTTGCTCTCGTCCGGGGCCGGGAAGTTCGGGCGGGTGCAGCCGTCAAATGCGGAGTCCTCCACACCGTACTCGAAGCAGTATTGCTGTAGCTTGCAGATGCCGTTTTTTGCGCAGTTAAAGCAGTCCCTGTTATGTACGCTTAACAGCAGATCAAGGACAAAGCGCCTCGCCTCCACGACCCGCTCACTGCGGGTATACACCCGCATCCCGTCGCTGCACGGCTGGGTGCAGGCGGTCACAAGAGGCTTTATCCCCTCCACCTCCACGAGACACATCCGGCAGGAGGCGATGGGATCGATATCCTTGAGGTGGCACAGTGTCGGGATCTCAATACCTGCCGACTGTGCCGCCTGCAATATGGTTGCGCCCGCAGGGATTTGGTGGCTGGCTCCATCCAGCTCTACCGTCAGCATTTTCTCAGACATGTGCCATTTCCCTCCTTTTGACCGGTATGTTGCAGGGTGAGCAGTACTTGCCCTGCAGATGGCTCTGATACGCCTCGGGGAAGTTGCGGATGGTACTGAGTGTCGGCACCGTCGCCGACTGGCCCAGTCCGCACGCGGCAGTCTCCTTCACGCTCGCGCAGAGATACTCCAACCGCTCCAGATCCCAAGCGTCTCCCTGCGCGGAGGAGATATACTCCACCATATCCAGCATGCGGCGCAGCCCCACGCGGCACGGCGTGCATTTGCCGCACGATTCGTCAATGTAGAATTCCAGATTGTTTTTGATGATGTCAATGATGCAGCTGCGCCCGTCAATCACGAGGATGGTACCGCAGCCCAGCCGTCCGCCCGCGTCGGAGACGTGGTCGATATCCAGCGGCATATCAATCTGCCCGGCGTTCAGGATTGCGCCGGAATTGCCGCCCGTCTGTACCGCCAGCAGTGCCCGGCCGCCTTCCACACCACCGCCCACATCATAAATCAGCTCCCGCAGGCCGATGCCCATCTCAAACTCGTACACGCCCTTCTTCACCACATTGCCGCAGAGGGTGAAAAGTTTTGTTCCACGGCTGTTCTCTGTGCCCAACGTGCGGTACCAGTCGGCGCCCTTTTGCAGGATCACCGTGACATTGGCGAGTGTCTCCACATTATTGAGGCATGTCGGCTTGCCGAATACCCCTTTGACCGCCGGGTAGGGCGGACGGGGCCGCGGCTCACCGCGCCGCCCCTCAATGGATTCAAACTGCGCCGTCTCCTCGCCACAGACATACGCGCCCGCGCCAAGCCGAATCTGAATGCGGAAATTCTTTTCGGTCCCGCAGAGCTTGCTGCCCAGAAAGCCCGCCCGCTCAGCCCGTTCCAGCGTCTGCTCCAGCCCCGGCAGCAGATGCTTATACTCCGCGCGCAGATAGAGGATGCCATCCTCCGCACCAATTGCGAGCCCTGCAATACTCATCCCCTCCCACACGCTGTAGGGATCGCCGGAGAGCAGTACCCGGTCTTTGTTGGTACCCGGCTCCCCCTCGTCGGCGTTGCAGACGATATACTTCTGGCTGCTTTCCGACGCAGCGGCGAATTTTAGCTTCAGGTGGGTGCGAAAGCCCGCGCCGCCCCGGCCGCGCAGGTCGGCCTTCTCAATTTCACCGATGATCTCCTCCGGCTGCATGGATAGCGCGCGCCGCAGGCCGGAAAAGCCGCCGTTTGCCACATAGTCGTCCAGCTCGGTCGGCCTGATTTTTCCAACGTTACGCAGCAGGACCCGTCTCTCCTCCATCATACCGCGCACCCCGCTTCCCGCTGCATGTATTCCCGCAGAATCTGCCGCGCCCCCTCGGGTGTCAGGTTGCCGTAGGGCGTCTCGTTGATCAGCATGGCAGGGGCCTGGTCACATAGGCCGATGCAGGGGCAGTGCTCGAGCGTGAACAGGCCGTCCGCCGTGGTCTCATCCGGCTGTATATCCAAAAAATCCATTACGGTATCCAAAATCTCTCTTGCCCCGACTACATGGCAGGGGCTGCTCTTGCACATGCGGATGATATATTTCCCCGTCGGCTTGGTGGACATCATGGCGTAAAAGGTAATGAAGCTGTAAACCCTGCCCTTGGATGTGTGCATCTCGCGCGCAATGACCTCCACGACATCCTCTGATAGCGCGCGCACGACTTTCTGCGTCTCGGTCACCACATGCATCAGCATATCCGGCCGGTCGGCATATGCCGATGCGATCTCCGCCACCTTTGCCAGCTGTTCGGCTGTAGTTTCTGTCAACGTTGCTGCATCTTTCAAAGCAAACCCTCCAGTTCAGTATTCTTATTTCTATATTACATGACAAGATGCACAATAGCAACAAATGTTTTTTGTTTAACATGTTTGTTAAAAAATGCGCAATCTATTTCCATTGATGAATTTCTTGTATTGCAATGCTTTGATTGTTTCACAACAGTACATCGCGCTGAAATAACAATATTTTGCAGTCGCTGACACCGGCGTTGCGATTCGCTGTATCAGTTACTCTGCAGACGAGCATGTTGGGGCAGACGGAGATGCAGACGGCCCGGTCGGGGCAGACGGAGCTGCAGACGGCCCGGTTGGGACAGACGGAGCTGCAGACGGCCCGGTCGGGGCAGTCGAAGCTGCAGCAGGCCCGGCCGGGGCAGG
>JAJBUC010000145.1:0-3865 GCA_020860545.1 Oscillospiraceae bacterium
GAATAAGACTGGCTTTTTAAGGGGCGTTTTTATGAATACTATACAACTGGAATGCTTTGTTGCGGTCGCCGAATTTCTGAATTTTACAAAGGCGGCGGAGGCACTTAAAATCACCCAGCCTGCGGTCAGCCACCAGATCAACTCTCTGGAGGATGAGCTGGGCACAAAGCTCTTTGTCCGCAACAAAAAGAAGGTGCATCTGACAAAGGCCGGGATGCAGTTTATCGGCGATGCGACCAGTATTTTGGGCATTGAAGTCTCTGACAAGGCGAGGCTCAATGACAATGAGGAGGCGAGCCGCCTTTCTCTTGCGATTGGATGCCACAATCAACTGGAACTGAATATTCTGCCCCCGATTTTGCGCCGCCTGCGCGCGGAGTTCCCGCAGCTGCGCCCAAACATCAAGCTGATTCCAGCCGAGGCGATGGAAAACCTGCTGGAGGACGAGAGCATTCAGGTCATGCTCAGTATGCGCGACGGCGTGCTTAACAGCGGGATTGGGACGTATCGCGAGCTGCTGAAATGCCAGGTTGCCTGCATATGCGCGCCTGATCATCCGTTTGCTAGCTATGCTGTGCTGGAGGAAGAGCAGCTGACCGGGAATCTGGTGCTCTGCGAGCCGCGGCGCGCGCCGGATTCGGTTTTTAAAGTGCAGAGCCATGCCGCGCATATGCGCCCATCGGCGCAGAACTTTTTCTGCGGGGGGTATGAAAATGTCATTGCCCTCGTGCGCGCGGGGGTTGGCTTTACCCTTATGCCCGATGTGCCGGCCGCGCGGGAACACGCACTGTGTTACGTTCCGGTGACCGGGTTTGATGCCATTTCCCTCGGCATAGTCTATAAATCCATCCGGGGCAACCCCGTGCTCAGGCGCTTTGTGGAAATTGCGCAGATGTGTGTGGGGGAGGGGAACCCCCTCTGCAAGTAATACCGCCCAAACGATAACGTACGCAAATCCCACCCGCGGCCTCGCAGTCCGGGTGCAGATTTGCGTACGTTATCGTTTCAGGGTTTTTCTATCCGTTTGTCTTTAGCAGGTTCTGCTTCACATCCCAGAGCGCCTGGGAGAGATCGACATAATAGGTGTGCGGGTTTTCAAAACGCTTTACCTCGTCCCAGAGAAGGGCAATCTGCTGGGCGCAATATTTGCGCATCTCCTGAATGCTCGGTGAGGAATATACACGCCGTCCGGCTTTGAAGATGGGGGAGAGCAGGCAACGGGCGGTATAGTTCGTTACGGTCTTCCGCTTCCACGTAGCGTCCGGGTCAAACAGATGGAGCGGCTGTGTGGGGTCAATGACCTCGTCGTGCAGTGTGATCAAATCTGCGATCGCTTTGCCGGTGCCGTTGGAAAAAATACGGTACACCTTTTTAAAGTGGGGGTTGGTGATCTTGGAGGCGTTTTCGCTCACCTTGATTTTGGGCGTGATCGCCCCGCTTTTGTCCTCCACTGCAGCGAGCTTGTATACGCCGCCGAAAACCGGCTCGCTTTTAGAGGTGATCAGCCGCTCCCCGACGCCGAAGGAGTCGATGGCTGCGCCCTGCAGCAGCAGGTCACGGATGATGTATTCGTCGAGCGAATTGGAGGCGACGATTTTGCACTCGGTCAGTCCCGCGGCATCAAGCATGGCGCGCGCCTTGCGGGAGAGATAGGCCAGGTCACCGGAATCAAGCCGGATGGCGCAGGAACGGATGCCCTGCGGCTGCAGCACCGTTTGAAAGGCCCGGATTGCGTTGGGGACGCCCGAATAGAGGACGTTATAGGTATCCACGAGCAGGGTGGCGTTATTCGGATAGAGCTTGCAATAGGTCTCAAAGGCGGCGTATTCATCGGGGAACATCTGCACCCACGCGTGTGCCATCGTGCCGCCTGCGGGGGCGCCGTGCAGCTGGTCGGCTAGGGTACAGGCGGTGCCGGCACAGCCCGCGATATACGCCGCGCGCGCGCCGAGCACTGCGCCGTCCGCACCCTGCGCACGGCGGGAGCCGAACTCGCTTATGGGCCGGCCTTGGGCCGCGCGCACGATGCGGTTTGCCTTTGTGGCGATCAGTGACTGATGGTTGAGCGTCAGGAGGGTAAAGGTTTCAATCAGCTGCGCTTCAATGGCGGGTGCGCGTACGGTGAGAAATGGCTCGCCGGGGAAAATGGGGGTGCCCTCCGGCACCGCCCAGATGTCGCCCGAAAAGCGGAAGGTGCGCAGATAGTCCAAAAAAGACTCGTCAAAGCACCGCTTCTGCCGCAGGTAGTCTAAATCCTCCTCGTCGAAATGCAGGGTTTCAATGTATTGGATGACCTGTTCCAGACCCACGGCAATGGCAAAACCGCCGCCATCCGGGATGTTGCGGTAAAAAACATCGAAATAACAAATCTGATCCCGGTACCCGGACTGGAAGTACCCATTCCCCATGGTAAGCTCATAGAAATCACATAGCATGGTGTAATTCATGGGCTTTTTCATCAAACATTCCTCCGATTGTCAGGGGCAGATTACTCCTTGGGCGTTGGACCCAAAGCGTTGTGCAGTGTCGGCGTGATCGCGCCGCGGAAAATGCGAACGGCATAGACGTGCATCTTCTCCAGATGCTCCGGCACCTGCTCGGCGCTGATCTCCTTTTCCTTGCCCGAGCGGGACAGGTCGCTGTCCAGAATATATTTTGCCTCCGGGTCCTGCCTGCCGCCGTTGAGCAGGCCCGGTCCGGTGCTGAGCTTTAAGTGATACCCGCCGCTGAGGTTCATCTCCACATTGAGCTGATTTTTGGTGACGGAATTTTCCACCACGTCCGGCTCGCCGAGTACGCCGAGGAAGGCGGGCTGCAGCAGGTCGTCCCACAGTTCGTCTTCCAAGCCAAGCGCTTTGCGGGAGAACGCGTTGACATAGCGCAGGCCAATCCGCTCGAAAAAGGCGGGGTGGTAGATATCGATAAACTGTGCGAGGGGCTTGTCCAGCCGCACGGCAAAATCCTCCCAGCGGCGGTACTGGCGGGTGGACAGGGCAATAAAGGAGTTGGTCAGATTAATCCGCCAGAAGCCGTCTTTTGAGATGAAATTGTAGTTGGTAATGGGCGGCTGCGGCTGGAGCGTCGGGTTTGGTCCTTGCGACACCTTGGGCGGGAGCTGCTCCTCCTTCGCCTCATACCGGGGGAAATCCTGGCGGATGGCCTCCTGAAATGCCACGGGTGCGGTTGCGCCGATCGAGAGAATGGACGGGAAACGGAGCTGGCAGATGACCTCCAGCAGGGGGGATTTCACATAATCATATCGATCATAGTCGGCAAAGAACATAAGGATATCTCCTTCCGATTGTACAAATTAGTAAACTCTATTCTACCGCCATTTGCGGCATATGTCAAACAAAAGCGCGGGGGAGGCACCACTTGATCGCGTGGAGAATAGGATGGTACAGCAAAATAGACTTTTGAATTACAAAGATGGAGGAGGACGCCATGAAAAGAAGACTCAACATCTGGATCATAGGCGGCGATATGCGGCAGGGAAAGCTTGCCGAGCATCTGCTGGAAGACGAGCACACGGTACATACGTTTGCGCTGGAGGAATATGACGCATCCCCCGACGTGATCGTCGAGGATGGACTGGAAGCGCTGCATCTGGCGGACTGTGTCATTCTGCCGCTGCCGGTGCTGGGGGAGGGGAGCCTGCTCAATACGCCCCTATCCAAGCGGCGGCAGCCGGTTGCCGGGATATTAGATCTGCTCTGTCCGGAGCAGATGATTTTCGCCGGTATGGTGAGCGGGGAGTTGACCGCAATGGCGGATGACCGCGGACTGACCGTTTATGATTATTTCCGCCGCGAGGAGCTGGCAGTCTCAAACGATGTGCCGACGGCGGAGGGGGCCATTCAGATGG
>JAJBUC010000145.1:3875-8108 GCA_020860545.1 Oscillospiraceae bacterium
CCGATTGCGCTTGAGGAGCTGTCCATCACGCTGTACGCCGCGCGGGTACTGGTGATCGGATACGGCAGGGTGGGTAAGATGCTCGCGTATCGACTCTCAGGCATGGGCGCAAAGGTGAGTGTGGCGGCCCGCAGCTTTACGGATCTTGCATGGATTGAGGCCTATGGTTACGGCGTGGAGCGCAGCGACCAGCTGGAGGGCTGGCTGTGCGCGTATGATCTTGTGATCAATACCGTCCCGGCGCGCATTCTGACAAGAGAAGCCCTGCAGGATTTGAACCAGGACTGCCTCGTGATCGACGTGGCCTCCAAGCCGGGCGGGGTGGATTTCGATGCCGCCGCCGAGCTGGGAATCCGAGTGGTTTGGGCGCTGTCGCTGCCGGGCAAGGTCGCGCCGACGACGGCGGGCGAGGGGATTAAGAAGGTTATCTATAATATCATGCATGAATTGGGGGTGTAAGCATGAGGGATATAAAAGATATCTCCGTGGGGTACGCGGTCTGTGGCTCGTTCTGCACGCACAGCCGCGCGGTGCAGACGCTTGAGCGGCTGCACGCGGAGGTAAAGACGGTGGTTCCCATTGTGTCGGAGGTCTGCACGACAACCGACACGCGGTTTGGGAAGCCGCAGGATCTCCTGCGGGAACTGGAGCGGATTTGCGGCCGCAGTGTGATCGGCAGCATTGCGCAGGCGGAGCCGATCGGCCCGGAAAAGCTGCTTGATGTGCTGGTGATCTGCCCCTGTACGGGCAACACGCTTGCAAAGCTCGCCGCCGGGGTGACCGACAGCAGTGTCACCATGGCGGCAAAGGCCCATCTGAGAAACGGCAGGCCGCTTGTCGTCGGGGTGAGTACCAACGACGGATTATATACCAGCGCCAAAAATATGGCTGAGCTGCTCTGCCGCAAGAACGTCTATTTTATTCCGTTCCGGCAGGACGACCCGGAGGGAAAGCCTGCGTCGCTGGTCGCGGAATTCACACTGGTGGAAGACACGATCCGCGCAGCGCTCGAAGGGCGGCAGCTACAACCGCTGCTCCTTCCCGTGGCAAGGCAAAAATAACTGCTTGTGATTCTCCCCAGAAGACGGTATGATGGACATAACAGATAGGGGGGAACCTGCATGAAGGGGCGGTTTGCGCCGAGCCCGAGCGGACGGATGCATCTTGGCAACCTGTTCGCCGCGCTGCTTGCGTGGCTCTCGGCCCGCGCTGCAGGGGGAGCGATGGTGCTCCGGATGGAGGATCTCGACACCTCGCGCTGCAAGGATGTGTACGCGCAGCTGCTCGCGGAGGATCTCCGCTGGCTCGGGCTGACGTGGGAGGAAGGCTATGGGATCGGCGGCCCGCGCGGGCCATACCGCCAGAGCGAGCGGGAAAGACGCTATGCCGCAGCGGTGGAAACGCTCGCAGCGCAGGGGCTTATTTATCCCTGCTACTGTACCCGCGCCGAGCGCCTTGTGGCCTCCGCGCCGCACAGGGGAGAGAAGCAGGCAATATACGGCGGACATTGCCGCGCGCTATCGGATGAGGCACGTAAAGCTTTGGCCCAGAAACGCCCGTGTGCCCTGCGTGTCGCGGTTCCGGCGCGGGAGATCACGGTACACGACCGGCATATGGGGGACTATACACAGCACCTCACGCGGGACTGCGGCGACTTTATTGTGCGCCGCTCCGACGGGCTGTATGCATACCAACTGGCGGTTGTGGTGGATGACGCGCTGATGGGTGTGACGGAGGTGGTGCGGGGCGCGGACCTGCTCGGCTCCGCGCCCCGGCAGCTGTGGCTTTACGAATGCCTGAACCTGCCGCCGCCGGGATTTCGCCATGTTCCGCTGCTCCTCTCGGCGGACGGGAGAAGGCTCTCCAAACGGGACAAGGATTTGGACATGGGCGTACTGCGTGCGCGCTTCCACCCCGAGGAGCTGGTCGGATATCTCGCGATGCTCGCGGGACAGCAGGACAGGCCTGAACCGGTGACGGCACAGGACCTCGCGCGCTATTTTGTGTGGGACAAGGTTCCACGGCAGGATGTTACCCTTCCGACTGGAAGAGAGTGGTTTTAAAATGCGGTTGCCCTGACGTGAAAGAAGATCTTGCCGGGGTGGTGCGCTCAGCTTTCCGCCGCTTCCCACTCGTAAACCAGTTTCCCGTCGGCATCATAGTATCGGTAACTGGAATTGTTGCTTTCGCAGACATAAATGAGACCGTTTTCAACACCGGCGGTCACGCTACTGTCGTATTCGTATGAAATGAGTGCTCTCCCGGTTTCATCCAGCAGATACTGCCTATCTCCTTTGATCGCTATTATGTACATATTTCCGGAATAATCATCCGTAATAAAAAAGTCAACGCGGTAATGATCATAAACACCATAGGGAACCAACACGTCCCCCTCCATATTGACCATCTGATACCTATATTCCTTGTTCCCTGCATCATCTGTCACGGTTTGGCCCAGTACCACGATATCGTTTCGAACCGATGAGACGAAAGTGGAGCTGTCGAATTCCAGGGATTTTTTTCCTACTACAAAAACACGACCATTATCTGACTGAAATATTAAACCGTCGATGATATGATAATTTATGACCTGGTAAACATACATGCCCGTGGGGTCAAAGGATTCCGCCATTTTATTAGCATAGAAGTGCTCCAAGCTACCGCCGACGACAACCTCATCATAATCGTAATAAAAAGAAGCGTCGGGCCATAATACGGTTTGTATGTTTCTGCTATCCTCCGGGAACTCGTAAAGCACCTCGTTTTCCCGGTTGATAATGAGGTATGGTGAGGCGATCGTCCTACGTACCATCGCGCAGCCCTGGTGAAAAGGACCTGCGTCTTCATATTGTGGCTCGATGACCCAGTTGCCGTCCAGATCAGCATAGCCATATAACGCATGATACTCCGGATCACTGATCCAGTTGCCGTCCGAGTCAACAGAGCCACTATCCCAGAACCCTTGCCGGGAGGCCGGAGCCAAACCGTCTTCATGATACGTATATGATGTAAGCGATTTGATGTCTGTTTCAATCCATGCACCTGTTTCCGGATTGATAATTGTATGTAACTCGGTTTCGGAGTCATAAAGTACAATCCGTTTGTCGGTAAGGTACGAATAGTAATCGCTGACTATACTCAGATGCTTGTCCCACCGGTGGATCACCTGCCCGTCCAATCCAATATAAACGGAGCCACCGGCCTTGTCATGCGCAAATATGCCGTTTTCCAAGGGGTAGTAATAGGTATAATTCGGCTCTGTAATCCAACTGCCGTCTATGGCCGCGAAGCGATAACTGCGGTCTTCCTGTTCTAAGCAGAGGACCGGCAGGCAGACACGGTTATAGTCATCGTAACCCAAAGAATAAGATACGATGTACGCCTTTTGGCAGATAGCCTCTGTTACCGGGGTCCCGTCCACTTGCATCAAGCCGAAACCTCCGTCTTTAAGATATGGAATGAGCGCATCGGGATCAGACACGAGTGTGGTTGGCGCATCATGGCTCCCGTGATAAGTTGCCGCCGCTGTGATGGATTCATAGGCCCAATAGCTCTGTGGCACATCGGTGAAGTTTGTTCCAGTCGCTATACCGGAACATCCGATTATTTTGTTTAGTACGGTTACGGCCTCTGCCCGGGTGATGGACTGTTCTGGACGGAAGGTTCCATCGGGATACCCGCTGATAAACCCGGCTTCTACGCTTGCTGAAATGGCACCGGCTGCCCAATTGGTCTCCGAGACATCCGGAAACCCTGCAGTGCCACCCTCAGCAATATTTGCATATCGAAGGGCAATTGTTACAAACTCAGCACGGTTGATTGCTGCGTCAGGCTGGAACGTACCGTCTTGGTAGCCGCTGATGATGCCCTGCTGGGCAAGTTCCATCACCGCTTCGTAATACCAGACGTCGGATTGGACATCCTTAAAATTCAAACGATATGACGCTTGCGCCGCAGGTTGATCTATCAGATTAAAAAACAAAGCCGCTGCCTCCGCCCGTTTTAACGCCCGATTAGGCTGGAAGCTTCCGTCAGAGTAGCCGGAAATGTAGGCCGGTTGTGCCTGCTCCGACGCTAAGGCCGGGAGACTAACCAGTGTCAGCAGGGAAAAAACGTGGATGGCTGCAAAAAAGTAGTATGGAAGCTTACGGCTGAGCAACTTCGCCATAGATATACGCCTCTTTTCTCTATGTATTGCAGCAATCATACCTATTGAGTCCGCGTTAAAAGCAC
>JAJBUC010000112.1 GCA_020860545.1 Oscillospiraceae bacterium
GTGTACAGCAGGTTGCGGTATTCGTCGTAGTAATACTTGGTCTCCCGCCCCTGCGCGTTGGTGTACGTGTTTACGAGGTCGCTGTCGTTGTAGGAGAAGGTGTTGACGGTCTCCTCGTCAGCGTTGATAAACACCTGATACGTCACACGGCCCTTTTCATCATAGGTATTGCGGACCGTTTCGTCCCCTTCGAAATCCGTTGCGGCGGAGAGGTAGCCGTTGCTGTCGTAAGAATAGGTCAGGGTGTCGTTGTCCGGGTTGGTCACCGACGCCAGATTGTCCCCGTCGTAGGTGTAAGCGGACCGACGCCCGGTGCTGTCCGTGACGCTGGTAATATGGCCGCCCGACCATGCAAAATCCAGATATCCGTTGACTCCGGTCACGCGCTCCAGTTCATCGCCGGAATAGGTGAGGGTATACACGGCGATGCCGAGGTCGTTGCGGATCTCGATCAGCCTGCCGTCCGCGTCGAATTCATAGGCGTTGCCGCGCTTGTAGTTCATCTGATAGCCGCCGCCCGAAAGGTCCTCCAGCGTGAATTCCCGGTTTTGCACGGTGTAGTAGTCCGCGCTTTCAAAATCCCGCAGGCGGAGGAAGATCAGCTCCTCCCCGCCCGGCAGGCTAACATGTACAAAGCCGTTCTCCTCCGTGAGTTGGTAATCAAAGCTGTGCGTGAAGCCCTGACCCATGCCGCCTTCCCCGCCGTGGGAGCTGTATGACCGCACCAGCGACAGCGGGTACTGGCCCTCCAGCTGTAAGTCCGTGTAAGAGAAAAAATAGTTCCCGTCGATCAGGTTGACCGGATCGTCTGAATCCGTTTCTAACCACAATGCATTGACTGCCGAATAAAGATCATCCACCATTGCCCAGTTTGAGATGTTCTTCATCTGTTCCATAAAAAGCTCGTAGGATTGGTTATTCCCCATCAGTTCAAGTAACTCCGACAGGCCCTTCGCGTCCAAAATGGTTGCGTAGTCTATCGTGATTGTACTCTCTACTACATATTGCTGTGTCCAGATCCAGTCTGTTCCATCCGCTTCAATTCCATTGTCGGGATACCCCTGGGGCTGGATGGAGATGGTCAGCTCATAGCGGTCGGAGTCCGGGTTCGCGCTGACCACAGGGCAGCCGTTGATGCTCCCTGTCCAGGTTATGGTGTAGTACCCGTCTCCCACCAGATTCCCATTCTCGTCCACCTGCGGATCAACGCTCACCTCGTCGCTCAGCGCCACGCCCGCGGAATTGGTCTGATCCGACGGGGCCGGTATGGTATAGGGCGGCTGTATGTTTATGTTGTGTGGAACAAACGCGCCGTCCGTTCCGGTCAGCTCCTCCCGCTGGATCAGCCAGCCGAAGTGCTCACCGTTGATCAGGACCTCTATGGACACCTCCTGCGTATACTGCAGGCTGAAATCAATGATCACCTTGCCGGTATTCGGGTTAAACTCCCCCGCCTCCAGTTCAATGGCCTGTGCCATAGGTATCATGCCAATCACCAGGCACACGCACAGCACGAGGGATAGGATTCTATTGCTATATCTCTTTTTGTTCATCTGTCTTTATCCTCCCTTTCCAATCCGGTCAATGTTCATGCTGGAGGCTGGCCTCCAGAATCTGCAGGTACGCCCAGTGGTTCGCCGCCACGTCGCTGAACGGGCAGGTCATCGTCTGCAGCGCCGCCGCCGTCTCCGGGTCGCGCTCCAGCATGCGGTTGATCATGGTCACCGCCTCGGCGCGGCTGACCGTGTTCTCCGGCTGGAAGGTGCCGTTTGCATAGCCGTTGACCAGACCCAGCTCCGCCGCTTTTAGCACCGATTCCGCATACCATTTGTCCCCAGAAACATCGCTGAACGAGAGGTCGGCTTCCACCGCCTCTTTGCCGCTCTTCTCCGCGATGCGCACCAGACAGGTGGCGAGCTCCGCGCGCGTCATGGACGCGGCAGGCTGGAAGATGCCGCCCCCGTATCCGTTCAGATAGCCGCGCTCCGTTGCCGCCTCCACATACGGGAACGACCAGCGGTCCGTTGCCACGTCGCTGTAGGACGACACCGCCGAAATACTCTCCTCCAGCTCCAGCGCAACGATGAGCATCTTGGCAATCTCCTCCCGTGAGACATTCAAATTGGGGCCGAAGGTGCCGTCCGGATAGCCGCCGATATAGGGGTCGTGCGTCACGGCCTCGGGCTCCTCCGCTGCCTCCTCGGTATTCCCGCTGCTCTTGCTGCTGCTGCCGCCACCGCCGCTGCTCACGGCGACCGTATCCGTGGTCAGGGTGATCGTCACCGTGGAGTAGGCCGAACCGGTGTTGTCCAGAATGGTGATCACCATCGTCAGGTTTTCGCTCCTTGGAATCTCACTGAGCGCCATGACATGGATGCCGCTGCCATCCACGGTGACCGCGAGCTTCGTCGCGTCATATGTCAGGGTATACTCATCCGGATTCAGCAAAACCTTCTGGAGGACATTCCCCGTGGTCAGCGATTTGTTTTGCAGCAGCGCATAGAGGTCTATTGTTTTGTCCTGATATACCTGCACCAGCGTTTTGCTGGCGGTGAGCTGATATTGCTCCGACGTTGCGCCGTCGGAAAAGTTCTGCCCGTTGTTTACCATGTCCCGCAGCACGTCGCCCGTCAGGTAGTTGTCCATCAGGTACACCGCTGCCCCAGCGGCTTCCTTTGCCGCAAGCGTGGCCGGCACCGTGCCGCGCAGGTAGTTGCTCTCCAGATGGATCTCCTCTAAAGACGCCGCGCCAAAGACGTCCGGAATCGTGCCGCGCAGCTTGTTATTGGCAAGATTCAGCTTTTGCAGGGCCGTCAAGTTGGAGAGCGTCCCGGGAATATTCCCCTCCAGCTTGTTGTTGTCCAGCGTCAGGTACTGCATCGCTGTGAGGTTGCCAATGTCCGTAGAAATCTCTCCCGTCAGCCCGTTTTCGGCCAGGTCCAGGATTTGCAGATTGGTCAGCGTATAGATGCCGCTGCTGATTTCCCCTGTCAATTCGCAGCGCCAGAGCGACAGGGTGATCAGCTGGGATAGGGCGCTCAGATCCGGGATCGTCCCGCCCAGCGCATTCTCGGACAGATTTAAGTACGTTAACCCGGTCATCCCGGATATCCCCGACGGGATGCCGCCGGTAAGCTGGTTGCCCAGCAGATTCAATACCTCTATGTTGCCGTTGTTCAGAATGGAATCCGGTATGGTCCCGGTGAACGCGTTGTTTTTCAGCACCAGCGTCGTGAGCGACGGCATGGTTCCAAACCCGGACGGAATGGCCCCCGTGTATCCATTGCCGCTGAGGTCAATATTCTGCAATTTCGGCAGGGAATACAGCTCAGCTGGTATCGTACCGGAGAGCTGGTTTCCGCCCAGGAACAGATACTCCAGCTGTGTCAGCTCCCCGATGGCCGACGGTATGGTTCCGCTGATCCCAGCGTCGTTGAGCCCGATTGCTTTAACATTGGAGAAGTCCGCTGCGCTTGTTATGGTATCCAAGGTCTTTTGCTCGTTGTTCAGCAGGCGTTCCATCTCGTTGATGAACCACTGCTGCCCTTCACATTTGGTGATGAATTGCCGCGCGTAATCATTCTGTGGATTCGGCGTAAAATCACTGCCCGCAGCTCCCACCGAAACCGGCAGCACCATTTGTATCACAAAAACAACCACCAAACACCATACTACCCTCTTTTTCACATGTTTCCCTCCAGTTCTATAATATATGTATACATTATAATGCTGCTATTTGTCGAATTTTGTCGTAAAATATCCACAAAATTCAATTTCAAATTGGACTTAATTTATACAGTATCCACACTTGATGTAGACATGGTAATAAAAAACGGCCCCCAGCAGCCGCGATATAAACGCTCAAACTGCCAGGGGGTGGTAACTTCTTTTGCGGCCAAAACAGACCTAGGGACAAGAGAATGAAAACGATGCTTGACAGCAAACTGTATTAAGCGTACAGTACAGTTATAACCGTATCAGTTGACTGATACACTTTTGCGAAAGGAGTGTTTGAACCGGATGATTTCGTTCGAGTTGTTTTCAATAAAAAACGAAAGTCCCATTTATATTCAAATTCTCCGTTTTATAAAGCGAGGGATCGTATCCGGGAGCATTTTGGATGGTGATGTACTGCCAAGCCGCCGGGTGCTTTCCTCGCTGCTTGGTATCAATCCGAATACGGTACAAAAGGCATATCGCATGCTTGAGGAGGAAGGACTGATTACATCTTGCTCCGGTGCGAAAAGCAGTATCGTGTTAGATGACGCAACAGTCGTACGTGTACGCGCGGAGCTCATGGAGAGTGATATTCTCTCGGTCATCAGGGCACTCAAGCAGGCGGGGCTATCAAAAAAGGAGGCACTGAGACTGATAGAACAAAACTGGGAGGAAAGGGATGTGTCACAATGAGAAGACATCTATCCGTGTTGATGCTCTTTACGCGGCGTACTCTTTAATAAATGTATCTTGATTATAATTGCTATGGCGGTTGCGGAGAGTGTGCTTTTCACACTCGCATTTCGCAGCGCCGAGAGCAGCTTGGGGCTCGACACCATTTTGTACATAAGCCATCCGGGTATCGTATTTGCTGTGTGTTCCCTGCTGTTATGCGCGTTGCTGTGCCTGACCGGCTGTGATTTTGGGGGCAAGCAGGAATATACGCTCTCAAGGCTCCGCATTTCCAATGGGATGGCATTTTTCTGGCAGATCGTCAATAACGCGGGGCTGCTTTTTTTGATTTGGGCCGCGCAGGTTGGTATCATTCTGGTGTTTTGCAGCATTTATGCAGCGCAATATGGTCAGCCGCAGATGACCGTGCTCGTGTTTTATGACAACAGTTTCCTGCACAGTCTACTTCCGCTGGCGGAAACGAACCATCTTATTTGCAATTTTATACTGCTTGCGGCGCTTGCCGTGGGTACGGCGTGTTTCCCGGCTCGGCAGCGCAGGGGCGAAAGGCCGGTTGCAATTTTTATCATGGTGATCCTCTGTGTTCTATTCTTTAATCGGGAAATGGGCAGCGCAGAGTCTACTGCCGCGATAGGTACGGTTGATTTCTTTTTATCAGCAGCCATGATCATTATAGCAGCGTCGGCACTTTGGGGTATATGGAAGGAGGCGGATGATGAAGCGCTTTCTTGAACACAACGTGCCGCCGGGATATCGCTATCAGACCGAATGCGCCGTTGTGAGCATGGTACTCGCGACATGCGTGCTCATAAGCCTTGCCGGTTTCCTAAGCGCATTTGAAAAGGAAAGACGGGCGCTGTATGTATGGGCGTGGCAGTCGGAGGAGTGGGTTTTAGGGGAGGGCAAGATGATGCCGGATTTCGCGGCTATTCTGGGCAATCAGCTGCTCGTCCTGATTGTCGTTGCCGCATTGGTATTCGCTGCAGCGTCTCTCATGCACTATGCTTACTATCACAGCGGCAGTAAAAGCATTTATCTTATGCGACGCTTACCAAATAGATTTGAGCTGCATAGACGGTGCCTGCTCATGTCCCTGCTTTCGGCGCTTGTATTTGTGCTTGTGGCACTCGTCCTGCTAGTTATTTATTTCGCTATCTATATGACCGTCACGCCGGAGGTCTGCCTGATGCCAGATCAGTGGCAAAAGATATGGAGTGTGTTTTGATGATTGAACTAAAAAATGTCTCAAAGCAATACGGTACAACAGGAGCGTTGCGGGAGGTCAATCTTGCCCTGCCGCAGGGAGAAATGATTGGATTATTTGGTGAAAACGGCGCGGGAAAGACAACGCTGATGAAATGCATCCTCGGACTTTTGGAGTACAGCGGTAAGATTACACTGGATGGCGAGCCAATTACACACAAGAATATTGCCCGCCTGTCCTTTGCGACAAGTGAGCACTCCTTTTTCCCCGGCCTGACGCCGACGGCGCACGCGCAGTTTTTCAGCGAGCATTTCCCTCGCTTTTCGGAAAAACGCTTCCAAGGACTTATGGCATTTTTTGAGCTGCCCTTAGGGCGGCCCCTGCGCACTTTTTCCACGGGGCAGAAAAATCAGTTCGAGGTTATTCTTGCCCTTTCGCAGGGCGCGGATTACATTCTGATGGACGAACCCTTTGCGGGGAACGATGTGTTTAACCGTGAGGATTTCTATAAGATGCTGCTGGGCATTTTAGAGCCGACGGAGACGGTGCTGCTCTCCACCCATCTGATTGAGGAGGTCTCCGGCTTTATCGGCCGGGCCGTGCTTCTGCGTAAGGGCGAGATTGTGGGCGATGTCCAGAGCATCGAGCTTGAGGAGACCGGACGTGATCTGATGGGCTTTATCAAAGAGATGTACCACTATCGCCCTGACCGCGTCAGCCGTGCCATTGCCGATATCGGAGAGGAGAAGTAGACATGCGCAAAGCCATGATTCTATATGCAGTTTTAGTCGCCGTTGCGATCGGCGGGATGTGTTGGGCCCACGCCGCACTCACCACCGCGCAGGATGATGTGTCGTTAACAGAGATTGCCGCATACGGCGATGCTTCGGCTGCCGATGGGCTGACGGTTTTGACGCATGCGCAATTAGCGCGGCATCTGCTCTGGAATACGGCATATACCTTCGGGCAAACGCCCCAGACGCACACGGACTCTCTTTTTTCCGTCCCGTTGCTTTCCTGGCAGGAAGATAATACGCACCGGCAAGTGTTTGAACTATACACCGCGCTCGAAGCTTCAGGCTCCGGGTCTGGCGACATGCTGGATAATCAGGCATTCGACAGCGTTGCAGAAATGCTGCATGATGTCGCCTCGCGTACACGAAACGGCGTACGCCGCAGCGAGAATCTCAACATCAGGGACTATTATGACTACTATCCCATCTCAGTGGACGTCTATGGATATTATTTTGTTGGAAATGGAGACAACGGACAATCTGTTTATCAGCCGGGGAATAACGCGGAAGTACGAGAGGCATTTACAAACTATTTTCAGCTTGCGGTTTTAGAAACCGACATCATGACGGTTGATATCCAGAAGGACAACAATGGCAATGCTGTGGAGATCCGAACAGCGCTCAAGGATTCAGTCAGTTTGTCTGCAGTCAGCTTTGCGACGGAAAGCGGCATCTATTTTGCGCTGAACACGAACGGCATAACCGATTTCAGCAATACGCCCGGTGGCTTTGGCATCTATATGCTTCCGGCATCTACCATGCGCGACAACAACGGCAAGCCGATCACAACGCTGGAGTATCAGCGTCTGCAAACCGTATATCCGCTCAATATGTCGGTATACATTCAGTCGCTTCAGCTTTCCGAGGATGGACGTTGCATCAACCTGATTACGAAAGAGGATGGTGGCCTTTATCTGACGGTCATTGAGATTGCCACCATGACGGAAAAGCAAAAGCTGCCGCTCTTTGCAGCTATGGAAGACGCCAGTGTACGCATGCTGAATATGGTGGACGGGCTGCTATTCGTACTGCTGGACGACGACCGGTTTATGCTGGCGGAGCAGAGAGAGGACAGCACGTACGAACCGATGCTGGCCGATATACGGGTTGACAAGTTGGAAACCGGACCATACGGCAGTTGGGACAGCCCCGAAGTCGCGTGGGACGGGGAACGGCTTGCATTTGTGTCGGAGCATACAGTCATCAGCTACGATGATCATGGATATGCCAGACACCGTTGGAACAGCTGCGGCTTTGTTCTGGAGGTTTACGATGAAAGTGGTCTGACGTACCAGGGAGAGTATGAAAGCAGCCTTGATGTGCTTGCTCACAGTGGAGGATGCGCATTGACCGACACAGGGGGCTTGTCGGCGCACTGGTAAGGTGGTATTATTTGATTATTCTTTGCATTGGAAGGAAGCGTTATGATATGGTAAGGTCGTGGGCCCAGAGGGAGTTAAGGGAGTGGCGGGGGAATCCCAGGGGCGCCTTGCTGGGCGGGGT
>JAJBUC010000054.1 GCA_020860545.1 Oscillospiraceae bacterium
TCTATAAGCAGATGATGGTGGGCGTCTTTGAGCGGGTCTATGCGCTCGCGCCCGTCTTCCGCGCCGAAACGCACAACACCCCCCGGCCCCGCAACGAATATACCTCCATGGACTTTGAGGTCGGTTTTATTCGGTCTTTTACCGCCCTCATGTGCTTTGAGACCGGCTATCTGCAGCACGCGATGGCGCTGCTCGCATCGGAATACGCCGCCGACCTCAAGCGCCTGAATGTCACTCTCCCGGACGTCTCGCGCATTCCCACCGTCCGCTTCGATGAAATTAAACGTCTGGTCGCCGAGAAGTACGGGCGAAATACCCGCGACCCCTATGACCTGGAGCCGGAGGAGGAGCAGCTCATCAGCCGCTACGCCAAGGAGGAGTGGGGGAGCGACTTTGTCTTTGTCACCCACTATCCCAGCAAAAAGCGCCCGTTCTACGCGATGGACGACCCGTCCGACCCGCGCTACACCCTCTCCTTTGACCTGCTGTTCCGTGGAATGGAGGTAACGACAGGCGGACAGCGCATCCACGACTATCAGGCGCAGGTGGACAAGATGATCGCCCGGGGCATGCATCCGGAGGAATTTACCCAGTACCTCATGCTCCACAAGCACGGCATCCCGCCCCACGGCGGCCTCGGCATCGGACTTGAGCGCCTGACCATGAAGCTGTGCGAGCTGGAAAATGTCCGCTATGCCTGCCTCTTCCCCCGCGACCTCAACCGTCTGGAGCCCTAACGCAAATTCCCAAACATAGCACATATTCGCTTGGCAAAAGCAGCGCCATGCTGCGTCGCTCAAACTTGCATTCCACCAAGGAGCGCGGCATTTTCGCGCCTTGCCTGACACCGCTTTTGCCGGCGCTCGGTATGCGCTACGTTTTCTACATTTGCTTTAACGAAAGGAGCCTCTCATGAAAATCACAACCGAAATGGTGGACTATATCTCCGCCCTCTCCCGCCTAAAGCTTGCCGACGCGGAAAAAACGGCGATGGCGGCACAGCTTGAGCAGATTGTCTCCTATATGGACGTGCTGAACACACTGGATACCGACCAGATTGAGCCGATGAGCCATGTGTTCCCTGTGAAAAACGTCGTGCGTCCCGATGAAGCGCAGCCCTCCTTCCCGCGGGAAGCGCTGCTGAAAAACGCGCC
The DNA here is from genome assembly GCA_020860545.1 of Oscillospiraceae bacterium. GTDB lineage: Bacteria > Bacillota > Clostridia > Oscillospirales > Oscillospiraceae > JAJQEJ01. The sequence continues at coordinate 1,155 of JAJBUC010000054.1, forward strand.
CGTGCCGGATGAGGAGGCCTTCCTCTCCCCCAAAGCGGTGGATTAGAAAGGGGACGAAGCAAGAATGGAATTGTGCAAGCTCTCCGCACTGGAGCTAAACGCCGCCCTGCGCGCGGGCGAAACAACGCAGGAGGAGGCCATCGCGGCAGCGCAGGCCCGTATCCGTCAGACGCAGCCGGAGGATAACGCCTTCATTACCCGCTGTGACAGCCCCACACCGGCACCGGATCTCACCGCGTCCCCCCTTGCCGGGGTTCCGATGGCGTACAAGGACAACATCTGCACGCAGGGGCTAAAGACCTCGTGCGCCTCTAAAATCCTGGGCGATTTTCAGCCCCCTTACAGCGCCACGGTTGTGGAGCGGCTGAGCCGCGGCGGGGCGGTATGCCTCGGCAAGCTCAATATGGATGAATTTGCCATGGGCTCCACCTCGGAGACCTCCTTTTACGGTGCGGTCAAGAATCCGTGGAATACAGGGCATGTCACCGGCGGCTCCTCCGGCGGTTCTGCAGCGGCAGTGGCGTCGGGTGCCTGCTGGTATGCCCTCGGCTCCGATACCGGCGGGTCTATCCGCCAGCCCGCCTCCTTCTGCGGTGTGACGGGCATGAAGCCGACCTACGGCACCGTCTCCCGCTACGGCCTGATCGCCTACGCCTCCTCGCTCGACCAGATCGGCCCCATCGCCAGAACCGCCGCCGACTGCGCCGCGGTGCTCGACCTGATGCAGGGCAAGGATCCCAGGGACGGCACTAGCCTCGATTTTGCCGCCGGTTCCCTGCTTTCCGGGCTGACCGGCGACATCCGGGGTATGAAAATCGGCCTCCCCGCAGATTGCTTTGAGGACGGCCTTAATCCCGAAATCGACAAGGCAGTGCGTGCAGCGGCCGACGTGCTGAAAGCGCGGGGCGCACAGGTCGAGACCTTTGCCCTGCCCATCATCCGCTACGCTGTGCCCACGTACTATATTGTCGCCTCGGCGGAGGCGAGCAGCAACCTCTCCCGCTTTGACGGCATCAAATACGGCTGGCGCGCGGAGGGCTACGAGGATCTCACCGATCTCTACGACAAAACCCGAACCGAGGGCTTCGGCGCGGAGGTCAAGCGCCGCATCCTGCTCGGCACCTTTGTGCTCTCCACCGGTTACTACGATGCCTACTATAAAAAGGCCCTGCAGACCAAGGCGCTCATCAAAAACGCCTTTGACGCGGCCTTTGAAAAATACGATCTCCTGCTCACCCCCGTCTCCCCCTCCACCGCGCCGAAGCTGGGGGAAAGCCTCTCCGACCCGCTGCACATGTACCTCTCGGACATTTACACCGTCTCGGTCAACCTCGCGGGATTGCCGGGCATCTCCATGCCCTGCGGATTTGACGGCCAGGGTTTGCCCATCGGCGCACAGCTGATCGGCCCCGCCCTTGGCGACGGGACGGTTTTGAACGCCGCCCACGCGTATCAGCAGGACACCGACTACCACAAGCGCACACCAGAGGGAGGTGCAACGGCATGACATGGGAAACTGTGATTGGACTGGAGACACATGTGGAGCTCTCCACAAAGACAAAAATTTTCTGCAACTGCACCACCGAATTCGGCGGCGACCCCAATACCCATTGCTGCCCGGTGTGCACCGGTATGCCGGGAACGCTTCCCATACTCAATGAGGCAGTCGTGAAGTTCGCCGCCAAAGCTGGGCTCGCGCTTAATTGCAGCATTACCCGCAACTGCAAATTTGACCGGAAAAACTACTTTTACCCCGACCTCCCCAAGGCGTACCAGATCTCGCAGCTCTATCTCCCCATCTGCCGCGACGGCGCGGTGCCCATCGTCACAGAGGCGGGGGAGAAAACCATCCGCATCCACGAGATCCACATGGAGGAGGACGCGGGCAAGCTCGTGCACGACCCGTGGATCGACCAGTCCCGCGCCGACTACAACCGCTGCGGCGTACCGTTGATCGAGATCGTCACCGAGCCGGACTTCCGCAGTGCCGACGAGGTGACCGCGTATCTCGAAAAGCTGCGCGCCACCCTGCAGTATCTGGAGGTCTCCGACTGCAAGATGCAGGAGGGCTCGCTGCGCTGTGACGTCAACCTCTCCGTCCGCCCGGCAGGCAGCTCCGAACTTGGCACACGCACCGAGATGAAAAACCTCAACTCCTTTAAGGCGATTGCCCGTTCCATCGCCTACGAGGCAAAGCGCCAGATCGAGGCGCTGGAAGAGGGCAAAACCATTGTGCAGGAGACGCGCCGCTGGGACGAAAACAAGGACGCAACCTTTACCATGCGCTCCAAGGAGAACGCGCAGGACTACCGCTACTTCCCTGAACCGGATATTCCGCCGCTGGAGCTTTCGGAGGAATATCTCGCCGCCCTGCGCGCCGAGCAGCCGGAGCTCGCCGAGGAAAAGCGCCTGCGCTACCAGCGCGATTATCAGCTCCCCCCCTACGACGCAGCCATGATCACAGGCCAGAAGGCGCTGGCAGACTTCTTTGAAGCCGCCGTCGCGCGGGGCGCGGAGGCCAAACAGGTGTCCAACTGGATTATGGGCGAGGTGATGCGCCAGCTCTCTGCCCTGGGGCTTGAGGCCAGGGACATGAAGCTCACCCCCCGGACCCTTGCCCGCCTCATCACCCTTGTCAAGGAGGGCAAGCTCAACCGCAACACTGCCGTTAAGGTCTTTGACGCGATTTTTGATACCGACGGCGATGTGGATGCCTATGTCTCCGCGCATGGACTGGAGCAGGTCTCCGACGCCGGGCTGGTGGGCAAAATTGTCGACGCGGTCTTTGCGGCAAACCCAAAATCCATTGAGGACTATAAAGCAGGCAAAGAAAAAGCCTTCGGCTTTCTGGTCGGGCAGGTCATGCGCGAGCTCAAAGGCCAGGCTTCCCCCGCTGTTGTGAACGCCGCTATCCGGGAAAAGCTCGAAACACTTTGAGCATCATACTCCTTGCCATGCGGAAAAAGTAGTACAGACAAACAATATAAATACAGCCAAGGGGAGCCCTGACCGATCAGTTCAGGGCTCCCCTCATTTCCATGATTCCGTTTAGACTTCGGCAAGCGCCTGTTCGATGTCGGCGAGTATATCCCGGATATCCTCAATTCCAACGGAAAAGCGCACGAGATCGGGCGCTACGCCCGCAGCGGCGAGCTCCGCGTCGCTCATCTGCCGGTGGGTACTGGAGGCCGGGTGAAGCACGCAGGTCTTCGCGTCTGCGACGTGGGTCGCGATGGACGCAAGCTTCAGCCCCGCCATGAAGCGGGACGCGGCTTCCCGCCCGCCCTTGACGCCGAAGGATACCACGCCGCAGGTCCCCTGCGGCATATACTTCTGCGCGCACGCGTAATACTGATCCCCTTTTAAGCCGGGATATTTCACCCACGCCACCTTTGCGTGCTGCGCGAGGTATTCCGCCACCGCCTGCCCGTTGCGGCAGTGCTGCGCCATGCGCAGGGGGAGCGTCTCTAACCCGACGTTGAGCAGATAGGAGTTCATGGGTGCGGGGATAGAGCCGAGGTCGCGCATGAGCTGCACCACCGCCTTGGTGATAAACGCTCCGCCGAGGCCAAAGCGCTCGGTATAAGTCACGCCGTGATAGCTTTCGTCGGGCGTGCACAGCCCCGGATATTTATCCGGATACTTTGTCCAGTCGAAATTGCCGGAATCGACAATCGCGCCGCCGACCGCATTTGCATGCCCGTCCATATACTTGGTTGTGGAGTGTGTTACAATATCCGCACCAAAGGCTATGGGCCTGCAGTTGACCGGCGTGGGGAAGGTGTTATCAACGATAAGCGGCACGCCGTTCTCATGCGCCACCCTGGCAAAACGTTCAATATCTAAAACCGACAGCGCCGGGTTTGCCACCGTCTCGCCGAAAAGCGCCTTTGTGTTGGGCTGGAAGGCGGCGCGCAACGTCTCCTCCGAGCAATCGGGGTCTACAAACGTGAAGGAAATGCCCATCCGCTTCATGGTCACGGCAAAGAGGTTGTAGGTGCCGCCGTAGATGGCGGATGACGCCACAATATGATCTCCGCAGGATGCGATGTTAAAAACCGTGTAAAAATTCGCAGCCTGACCGGAAGAGGTCAGCATCGCCGCGCCCCCCCCCTCCATGGCGCATATTTTAGCCGCAACGTGATCATTGGTCGGGTTTTGCAGGCGGGTATAGAAATAACCGCTCGCCTCCAGGTCGAACAGCGCGCCCATCTTCTCGCTGGTCTCATAGCGGAAGGTCGTGCTCTGGACGATAGGGATATTGCGCGGCTGCCCGTTTTCCGGACGGTAGCCCGCGTGGATAGACTGGGTGGCAATCTGCTGTTCTTTCATCCTGTTGACTTCCTTTCATGGCTCTGTAATGCCTTTTATTTTACAGAAGAAGCCGGCTTCTGTCAATTACTTTTCCAATGTAAAATCCGGTGTAATGGGTTCATGCAGCAGCATGCCGCCCGCAGACTCGACCGGCTCGCCGTCCACCAGGAACAGCACCTGTCTGATCTTCTCCGTGTCCAGACTGCAGAGGGTATTGACCATACAGTAAATCATCGCTTCAAACTGCTTGTCTCCATACGGCACAGCGGTTAACAGTTCCGCCGACAGGTTCAGGATATAACCGCCCTCCGCCGGTGTCACCGACAGGAGCTGCACGCCGGTGGGGATAGGCGCAAGGTCTTCCCCCACGGGGCCGGAAAAAAGCGCCTCCATCGTCGCCTGCGCAAGGGTGCCGTCCTCCTCCACGAGCACCTGCCGGGTCTCTACCCCCAAGCCGTCCCCATCCTGCCGGGAAAACCAGAGCGTCACCATAACGCTCACGGCCTCCTCCTCCGCCCAATCCAGCACAAGGTCGGAAGGACTCAGCTGCTGCATCTGGCGAAAGGCGAGCGCGTCGCCCTCCACCGTGACCCCTACCGATGTAATCTCATCGAGCTGGCAGAGCGTCAGTGCAATGCAGCTGTTGGCAATGGTCAGGTCAACGCCGGACAGCCCGCCGTATTGCCCTGAAAGATCCACCGTCAGCTGCCCCTCCTCAAGCTGCCAGTCGCGCACCGTTACCCCGGCAGGGAACGGCGAGACAAGCCCCAACTCCTCCGCAGGACCGGCAAGCAAGAGCGAAAGCAGCGCATCCACAGGCTTTTCCGACTCGTCCGCCGTGAAGACATGTGTCTCAAATCCAACCGCCGTGCCCCCGGCCCCCGGCTCGGACACCGCGAAGTACAGATCGACCGTCTCCCCGCTTTTGTCCACCTGCTGTTTGCAGGCGGGCAGGAGGAGTATCAGGCACAGCGCAGCGCAGGCCGCTATACAAATATTCCGCCTCATTGCGTCTTCTCCTCCCCCGGCAGGTACGCCTGAAATACCACTTCAAAGCACGTGCCCTCCGGCTCCCGCCGCCGCGCCGTAACGATACCGCCGTGTCGGTTTGCCGTGTCGCTGACGATGGAGAGGCCGAGGCCGGTGCCCCCCGCCGCGCGGGAGCGCGCTTTATCCACACGGTAAAACCGGTCGAACACCTTCGTCAGCTCATCCTCCGGAATGCCGACGCCGGTATCCTCCACACGCAGGGTCACCATTCCGCCCTTGCGTTCCAGCATGACGAACACTGCGCCACCGGGGAAATTATATTTAATCGCGTTTTCGATCAAATTGAATATAATCTGATAGAGATCGTCCTCGGTGGCGTACACCACTGCGTCCGGTATCAGCGCCGTGTGAATTTGGATACCCTCCGCCTGTGCAAGCGGAAGGAGCATATGGCGCACCCGCTCCACCACCGGGGCGATGGAAACCGGCGTGCGCTCCAGCCCGCCGCCGCTGTCCATCCGCGTGAGCGCAAGCAGCTTTTCCGTAATACGGGTCAGCCGCTCCGCCTCCTCGCCGATATCGGATACAAATTCTCTGGTGGTCGCGGCGTTCATCTCCTCGCTCTGCAGGATGGAGTCGGTGAGCAGGCGGATGGAGGCCAGCGGTGTCTTCAGCTCGTGGGAGGCGTCCGAGACAAAGCGGCGGCGCACCTCGTCGGTCGTCTGCAGCCGCCCCGTGAGCTCGTTAAATTCCCCCGCCAGCAGGGCAAGCTCATCCTTCCCCTCCACCGGCACGCGGGGGCTGTATTCTCCCGCACGCACAGTTCGAATGGCCTGCAGCAGATCCCCCATCCGCCGGGTGAAGGTGCGGGAAAAGAGCGCGATGACCACCATCGCCACCACACACGTCACAATAGAGATAGAGCGCAGGGTGCTCTGAATCCCCAGCAGCAGCTCCCCCTGCGCGGCGTCGTACTCATAGAGACATACCGCGCCTATATTCATGCCCCGGTACACCACCGGCACCGCAGCGCGGCTGCGAAACGCCCCGTCGCGGAAGGTCGCGTGGAACACATCCTGCCCGTGCAGCGCGCTTGTAATCTCGCGCAGCAGGGCGTATTGGCCCGTCGCTACCGCAGTCTCTCCGCTGTCGTAGAGCACCAGCCCCATGGTGTCCGTGACCATCACGCGGCGGTTGTCTCCGGTGCCGCCCAGCTTTTCCATCACCAGCTGCACACTTTCCGCCGTCAGGGCCTCCGGCCCGGCCAGCGTGGAGGCGATGACCGACGCCTGATCCTGCAGCAGGGAGGTCTGCTTGGCCTGGAACACCAGATCCTGCGACACCAGAGCCGGATAGATATTCAGCAGAATCAAAACCGCCGCAAAGATGACAATGACCACCAAAGAAAACTGCGCCTGCAGCGACCGCCAGAACGGCACCCTTTTGTTTGTATCCTCCGCCATCGCCTCAGCCTTCCTCCGGTCTGTCCTTCAAATAATAGCCGACGCCCCACTTTGTCAGAATATACTGCGGCTCGGCAGGACTCAGCTCCAGCTTTTCACGCAGGCGGCGGACATGGACGTCCACGGTACGGTAATCGCCGATATACTCATAGCCCCACACCACATTGAGCAGGTTTTCCCGGCTGTAGACCCGCCCGGGATTGCGCATAAAGAGCTCCATCAGGTCAAACTCCTTGGCCGTGAGCTCCACCGGTGTGCCGTCCCGCCACGCCGCGCGCGCGCGGGTGTCGAGCAGGATATGGCCCACCTGCAGACGCTTGCCGTCCTCCTTCTGCGCGGCAAGCCCCGCGCGGCGCAGGAGCGCCCGCACCCGCGCCTTCAGCTCCAGAATGTTAAACGGCTTTGTGATATAGTCGTCCGCACCGTATTCAAAGCCGATGATCTTATCGTTGTCCTCCGTCCGCGCAGTGAGCATGATAATCGGGACATTGGAAAACTCCCGGATGCGCATACATGCCTCCAGTCCATCGAGCTTGGGCATCATCAGATCCAGTATAATGAGGTCATACGCGCCGTTGCGCGCCAAGTCGACGGCGCTCTCACCGTCGTGTCCAACCTCCACGGTGTACCCTTCCCCCTCCAGATTAAACTTGATCCCTTTGACCAGAACCGGTTCGTCATCTACCACCAGAATTTTCATGAAGCATCCTCCACCGTAATTTCATCAATGATGTTCGCCAAAAGCCCCTCGCCAATGCCGCTCACCCGCGTGATGTCCTCCGGGATACGATACGGGCCGTTCTCGTTTCGGTCGGCAATAATCGCCTTCGCACGCGCCTCACCAATGCCGGAAAGGGTCATCAGCGTATCGATATCTGCCGTGTTAATATTGACCTTCCCCCCGGACACGGGCGCTGCTTCCTGTGTGCTTTCCGGTGCCTGCGTTGCGGGCACCGGCGTTGGCGTGGGTGCCGCCGTCTCGATCGCCTGCGTTTGGTAGGCGAGCTGCGTCTCAACCTGTACGGACGCGCCGCCGCTGCCGCGGGCAAACCAGCCGCCGCAGAAGGCAATGCAGGCGACGAAGAGGAGCAGCGCAATATGTCCAATCTTTATATCTTTCAAAAATATCCCTCTCCCCCGGTTGCGCGGCATAGCGTTCTCTGCTATAATCATAATCAGTTCACATAACTGCTACATAACATCACGCTATTATTATAACATATTGAACGGGAGTTTCCTATGAAAAAAACACGCTTTGCCGCCGCGCTGCTTTTGCTCTCTGTCTCTCTCTCCCTATCTTGCTTTGTCTCGGCCGCTGAGAGCAGCGGCAGCGCTATATTGGACGAGATGGAGATTGCGGCGCAATCGGCTATTCTATACGACGCAGACTACCATGAGGTGCTCTTTGATCAGGGGGCGGACGAAAAGCGCTACCCCGCGAGTATCACCAAGGTGATGACCGCCCTGCTGGTCGTCGAGGCCATTGAGCGGGGCGAGCTCTCCGAGACGCAGGTGGTTACCCTCGGTGCCGACCTGAACGCGGGCATCGGCGAGGGCGGCTCTACCGCAGATTTGAAGACGGGGGAGGAGATCGGCCTGAAGGATCTGCTCGCCTGCGCGCTCATCAAGTCGGCTAACGAGGCATGTAACGCGATTGCCGTCACGGTTTCCGGCGATATCGACACCTTTGTCGCCCTGATGAACCAGCGCGCGCAGGAATTGGGCATGGAGAACACCCATTTTGTCAACACCCACGGCTATCACGATGAAAACCACTATACCACCGCCTATGATATCGCGCTGATGTGTGAGGAGGCAATGTCGCACGCGCTGTTTGCCGAGATCGTATCCTCCACCGTGTATACTGTGCCGGCAACCAACATCTCCGCGGAGCGGGTTTTGCACGACACCAACGCGCTGCTCTCCAACTGGTATTACGTAGAGAGCTACCGCTACGAGTATGCGACCGGCATCAAAACCGGTTCCACCCCAGAAGCGGGCTACTGCCTCGCTTCCGCCGCGACAAAAGAAAACAGGCACCTGATTGCGGTGGTGCTTGGCGCGGAGAATCCTACAACGAACGGCACCACCGAGCGCCTGCAGTTTTCCGAAAGCAAGCGGCTGCTGGAGTGGGGATTTAAAAACTTCAGCCGCAGGTCCATCCTGGATTCCACCGCCATGCTCGCCACCGTGCCGGTTACGCTCGGTTCCGACGCAGACTGTGTCACCGTCCACCCCAGCGGCACGCTGGAGGCTTCCCTCCCCAACGATTTGGACCTCTCCGCGTTTGATATTGCAACCACGCTCTACGAAGAGACGCTCGAAGCGCCCGTGGCAGAGGGGCAGGTGCTCGGTACCGTGACCGCCAGCTACAACGGCAGGACTTACGGCACACTCGATCTGGTCGCGCTGAACAGTGTCGAGCGCTCCGGCTTGCTGTACACCTTTGACCGCATCCAGAAGTTCTTTACGCATCCGGTCACCATTGTCATCATCGCCGTAATCATCATCTTCATCGTTGCCATGGTGCTGCGCCGCACAATTCTGCGCCCGCGCCGGAAGAACCGCCACCACGCGTATACGGGGAGCGGCACATCCCGGTATAAGGGCGGACGCCGCCGCCGCTGATACATAATGATTTGTCTGTGCCGGAGCAGCGGTCGATTGTATGCTGGCCTCCCGCCGCACTGCGAGAAAGAGGGCAATCCCACAACGGTCAAGGGGAATCCCCTCTGCAAGCAATATAAAAAACAGCGCACGCGCGAAGTCTGCAATACTTCGCGCGTGCGCTGTTTGTATGCACTATGTAATTTCGTAATCCTTGCCGAACTGCAGGTTGTCAAAATCAATCCGCCGCGTCGGAGACGTGTCCTCCATCCGGCGTGCTTTCGCAGACGCAGACAACGGCTGCCCGGACGGTGCGCTGCCTTTCGCGGAGACACCAATCAGGGTATCGTCACAATCCGGTTTCTGCTCTGGGATATCCTCCACCATGCGCTTGACCGTATCTTCGATATCCTTGACCGCCTCGTCCACCGCTTCTTCCTCCTTGGAGGAACCCGGCGGCACTATCATGGAGCTGAGGTTGCTGAGGTATTCATATTCATGCTGATAGAGTCCCTTAAGCTTGCCGACGTATGCATGCACCGAATTCTGCGCGGCTGCAAGGCGGCCCCGCTCATTTTCAATCTCCTGGCGCAGCTTGTCGAGCTGCACGCGCGCCTCTTCTTCTGCTTTGCCCATCAGCTCAGCTTTTCTGCTCTCCGCCTCTGCCAGCAGGTCATCGGCCATCTTTTGCGCGGTGAGCAAGGTCTTGCGCATCGCGTCCTCGGTCGAGCGGTATTCCTCCACCTTTTCCGCGAGCACCTTCATCTTGCTCTTGAGTGTGGAGTTTTCTTTATAAAGCGTTGTGTAATCCGTCGTCAGCAAATCCAGAAATTCATCCACCATGGCCATATTATAGCCGCCAAAGGATGCCTTTGCAAACGAGCGCTCTGCAACTTCCTGTGGAGTTAACATATGTAATCCCCTCGCAATCGTCGATTAAAAGTATAATCCGTTGTTCTCCAGCTCATCAATCAGGTCGCCGAGAATATCGACGTTGTACGGCGTAATGATGTACGTTGAGAGCGCAACTTTTTTAATCTTCCCCTCATTGGCATAGGCCACGCCGGACAGGAAGTCCAGCAGGCGGCGGGCAATCTCTTTGTTGGTGGATTCCAGATTAAGCACAACCGTACGCTTTTCCCTGAGGTGATCTGCAATTTCAGAAGCGTTTTCAAACCGCTCCGGCTTTACAAGCACGACCTGAAGCTGCGTTGTCGTGTGGATGTTTACTACCTTATTGTTTCTCCGCTCCGGCTCCTGCGCGTAGATGCTCCCCGTATCTGCCCTGCGGCGCTCGGTGCGTTCCGGCCGTTCGGCACGTGCCGGCGGCTCAAAATCATCTTCAAAATCGTCTTCCTCTTCATCCTCGTATGGACGGGCCAGTCTCCTGATTTCGTCAAGCAAACCCATTGCGATTCAATCCCTCCTGTATGCTGCCGTTCCACTTCTCTCAGTATACAACAGGCAGACGCGGCCCAAAGAGCGCGGAGCCGACCCGAACCATCGTCGCGCCCGCTTGCACCGCATCCTCGTAATCTCCGCTCATACCCATGGATAGACAGTTCATATTAGCGTTATTATCCCTCAAAACTGTTCTTATGTCAACAAAAAGCTGATAAGTTTGTAAAAAAAATTTCCGGTTATCACCTTTTTTTGTGGCAATCGGTGGAATTGCCATCAACCCACGCAGGGAAATGTGCGAAAGCGCCGCCGCGTCCTCGGCGAGCCGCAGTAGCTCGTCCGGCGCAGCGCCGCCCTTACTCTCCTCCCCTGCCACATTGACCTCCAGCAGGATATCCTGCACAATCTGCAGCTTCTCCGCCTGCGCGTTAATGGCCTCCATCAGGCGGAGGGAGTCCACCGACTCAATCAGATCGGCCCTTCCGACCACGTGCCTGACCTTATTGGTCTGCAAATGGCCGATAAAGTGCAGCCGCGCGCCTTCATAGGCATTGTCCGCCAAATGGGCAGTCATCTCCTGCACGCGGTTTTCTCCGCACACCGTAATGCCCGCCGCAATTGCCGCCTGAATGGTCGCACTGCTCTGCGTCTTTGTCGCGGCGGCAAGGGTAATATCCGCCGGATCTCTCCCTGCCGCGCGCGCAGCGGCGGCAATGTTCTCTCTCACCGTGTGAATATTCTCCTGCAAAGACATATGCTGCTTCCTTTCTGTCCCCCGGCATGCTCAGCGGATCACCTTGCCGTCAAAAAGCTCGCCCGAGGTGACGATGATGTCATCCCCCGCCCGCAGGATCTTCTTTTCGCTGCCGGACGGTGTCTCGGGTTTTACAATGCAATAGTCTCCCTCTTCATAGAGCACGGTCACCGGCTTAAACTCCGCCTGCTCACCGACCAGCGCGTAAACGCCGATCTGCTGCACGGTCGACTGCTCGCCTGTCTCCTCGTCCGTCCGCACCGTATCTTCCATGCGCAGCGCTTTTTTGGGCAATCGCACCCCGGTAATGTCGTCAAACACCAGCTCAATGGTCTGGCGGCGGAGGAGCGTTGTCTCCGATAGAAACCGATTGGTGGACAGCACAACAACCGTCTGCCCGTCTGCCGTCGGGCCGATCTGCTCCACCTTCATATCGATCTCTCCGGACCAATCCCTTGAAAAACGGGCCGTTACAGTCCCGCCCTCCCATATCCGCCCCACATCCTCTTCCCCGAGCGAAAACACATAGTACCAGGTCGTCGCCGTGATGAGCTTTCCAACCACACCCTCCTCCGGTGCCGAGACCTCCTGCTTTAAAAGCTTGTCCAACGCATCTGGGGCAAGGCTCTCCAGCATATCGGGCGTAATCAGGGTTTCGAATCCGTCCACCTGCGCGGAAAAGATGCCGCTTTGGCTTGCGGTGACCTTGCCGGTGTCCTGTCCCGCCTGCGCTTCGAGTGTCTGTATGCTTGCCTTTGTCTCCGCCAGGGCAGCATCCAGCGCGGCCACGGTATCCTCGCCCGTGCCCGAATAGCCCTGCTTGGCAACCAGAAGCTTGAGCTGCTGTGCCTGCTCGTCCACCCCCGTCATGGCGTGCGACTGCACGGCGCTGTGCAGAGATGTAAGTGCGGAGAGCACCTGCTTCGTCATGTTCGAGCTGTCACCGCTTGTCCCAAAATTGTCTCTGGCGTACTGCAGCTGCTCGAGCTCAACCGTCAGGCGCTGGATCTCCTGTTTGCGCGAGAGGGCGTCGCTGCTCTGGTAAATCATCGCCACCACTTCCGACTTGGCAACCCGTGCGCCTTCCGAGGGGATCAGGTCCACCATGCCGTCTACCGTGGGGAAAACCGATTCCTGCCGCACGATGAGTCCGGTCGCCTCTACCGTATCCTCCACCGTGTATTCATAGGAGAGCACGGTGTCATACGGATCTGCAAAGCTCCGCCACGCCGAGACGGCGAAATAGACCACCACTGCGACCGCGATGATGAGAATGACAATTCGATTGATCCACGTGCCCTGCTTCATAGTTACCGCTCATCCTTTTTATCAGGCCTCCGGCGGAACGTCCTCCTCATCCAGAGGAATCGGCCGCTCAGGGGCTATGGTAGAAATGGCGTGCTTATAGATCACCTGCTGCCGTCCATCCGTATTGAGAATGACGACAAACGGATCATGCCCGCCGATATAGCCATGCATCTGGTACCCATTCACGAGGTAAAATGTGACATGGATACGGTCTTTTTTTGCGCGGGAGAGGAAGTTGTCCTGTAAACTTGATGATTTCTGCATTTTTAATGCACTCCTTTTCTCTTTGGAATGCACTTATAATATACCATTTATTCCCAAATCGTTGTCGAATTTGGGCAGCATTCCGTAATTTTTTGTCTTGCGCTATGTTCGCTTAAACTGCCGCTCGAGCTGACCCTTTGTAAGCTCAATGGCAACCGGGCGGCCATGCGGGCAATACCGTACCCGACCCGAAAGAACCGCCTCAGCCACGCGGCGCAGCTCCTCCGGGGCGTTTTTCTGCCCCGCCTTAATGGCCGCTTTGCACGCCATGGTGTGCAGCAACGCATCGCGCGGCGCATCGGGGCGCGCGGTTCCCGTCTCCAGAATGGCTGCGGCGATCCCCGCAAGGGTGTCCTCCACGTCCGCCAAATCCAGATCTGCGGGGGCACCGCGCACCAGAATACTGCCGCCGCCGAACTCCTCTATGGCAAACCCAAACCGCTCAAGCAGCGCCCCGTTTTGCAGCAGCGCTGTCCCTGCCTCGGCGGGAAGGGTCAGTACGGCAGGGGCGAGCAGTCCCTGCAGCATAGGGGTGTAGTCCTGCGCCTGCATGCGGTCAAAATGCATCCGCTCGTGCGCCGCGTGCTTGTCGATAAGCAGGATGGTCTCCCCCTGTTCCACGATGATATAGGTATGCAGCACCTCCCCCACCAAGCGCCACGGACATTCCTCCCGCACCGGCGGCGCAGGAGGGCTTTCCTCTTGCCGTGCCGCCTCCCTGACCTCTGCCAGTCTGGTCTCAGGTGCGGGGCGGATTTCCGCCGGTTTTTCCGCCACCACGCGCGCGGGCACTGCCTCACGCTGTATGGGCACTGTAAGATCAATATCGTGCAGCGGCAGCTCCTGCGGCACTGTCTCCGCCTTGCGGTAGAGGGAAACCGGAATCTGATTCGGCGTGACGCTGTCCTGCGTCGGCGGCTTTGCGCCCGCGCCGGTCAGCACCGCTGCCGGGCGGGTATTGTCTCCCTCAAGCGCTTGCTTCACCGCGCCGTATACCGCGCGGAACACATCTCGATCCGCGCCGAACTTCACCTCGGTTTTCGCGGGGTGGACATTGACGTCCACGGCATTGGGCCTGACGCTGAGGTGGAGCACACAGGCGGGGAATTTCCCCACCATCTTCTGATTGCTGTACGCCTCTTCCAGCGCGGCGGTCATGGTGGGGCTTTTCACATGCCTGCCGTTGACAAAAAAGTGCTGGTATCCCCGCGTCCCACGGCAGCAGGTCGGGACGCTCACAAAGCCCGAGACATGCATATCACCGTCAAACGCTGCATCCACCTCCATGAGGCCGAGCGCGAGGTCACGCCCGAGCACACTGTACACCGCGTCGCGCAGAGCCCCGCTGCCGGGGGTCTGCATCTCCCGCTTGCCGTCGCGCAAAAAGGTGATGCCCACCTCCGGGTGGGAGAGCGCGAGCCGCTGCACTGCAGCGAAGACGCTTGCCCCCTCGGCGGCATCCTTCTTCATGAATTTGAGGCGCGCGGGGGTATTGAAAAACAGATCGCGCACCACCATTGTGGAACCGGCGGGACAGCCAGCCTCCTCCCTGCCCTGCACCACACCGCCCGTGACGGAGAGTGACGTCCCGAGCGCCGCCTCCGGCGGACGGGTGAGCAGCTCCACCCGGGCGACCGCCGCGATGGCGGCGAGCGCTTCGCCGCGAAAGCCGAGGGTGCCGATGGCTTCGAGGTCGTACTGGTTTTTGATCTTGCTCGTGGCGTGGCGCAAAAAGGCGGTCTCCGCGTCCTCCGCCGCAATCCCGCAGCCGTCATCGGTCACGCGGATCAGGGACATGCCGCCGTTTTGAATCTCTACCGTCACCTTGGCCGCCCCGGCGTCAATGGCGTTTTCCACAAGCTCCTTTACGACGGACGCGGGGCGCTCCACCACCTCGCCCGCAGCAATCAGGTCTGCAATATGCGCTTCCAGCTGCAGTATCTGCGGCATATCTCTCACTCCTTTCCTATAGAATATTCTTCAGTGTGAAAACCAGATTCATCGCCTCAATCGGCGTCAGGGTATTGACGTCCACCTGCCGCAGGCGCTCCGCGACCTCCAGCGCGTTCATATCCGCGAGGGAGACCTGCTCCTGCGCCTCATACTCTCTCGGCGGAGGCGCGGTGTGCCCGTTTTTCTCCAAATCCTCAAGCAGGGCGCGGGCGCGGCGGATCACCTTGTCCGGCACCCCGGCGAGTTTCGCGACCTCCACGCCGTAACTCCGGTCGGCGGCACCCCGCACAATCTTGCGCAGGAAGATAATGTCGTCCTGCCGCTTCTTGACGGCAATATTATAGTTGCGCACGCCGGGCAGCTCGCCCTCAAGCGCGGTGAGCTCATGATAGTGCGTTGCAAAAAGGGTGCGCGCGCCCAGCCGCTTTTTATCGGCGCAGTATTCCACCACCGCGCGGGCAATGGCCATGCCGTCATAGGTGGATGTGCCCCTGCCGATCTCGTCGAGAATGAGCAAGCTCTGCGCTGTGGCGTTTTTGAGGAGCTCCGCCACCTCGGTCATCTCCACCATAAAGGTGCTCTGCCCCGCCGAAAGGTCGTCGCTCGCCCCGATGCGGGTGAATATCCTGTCAACTATCCCGACACGAGCCGCCTTTGCCGGTACGAAGGAGCCCATCTGCGCGAGCAGTACGATCAGCGCGACCTGCCGCATATAGGTGGACTTCCCCGCCATATTGGGGCCGGTAATAATAGCAAGGCTGTTTTCCCCGCCGTCCATCAACGTGTCGTTCGGCACGAAAAGCCCGTCCTTGAGGACGCACTCCACCACCGGGTGGCGGCCCTCGGTGATCTCCAGTTTGTCGGCCAGCGTGACCTCCGGCCTGCAATAGCCGTTGTCTGCGGCGACTACAGCGAGGCTTGCGAGCACGTCGAGCTGTGCCACCGCCGCCGCGGTGCGCTGAATCTTACCCACCTGCTCTGCCGCCGCCGCGCGCACGTTGGAAAAAAGCTGGAACTCGAGCGCCGTAATCCGGTCCTGCGCAGAGAGGATTTCATGCTCCATATCCTTGAGCTCCTGCGTGATAAAGCGCTCACAGTTAGCAAGCGTCTGCTTGCGGATATATTCATCCGGCACCTGATCGTAGTAGGACTTGGAGACCTCTATGTAATAGCCAAACACCTTGTTATAGCCGACCTTGAGACTCTTGATGCCCGTCTTTTCCTTCTCGCGCGCTTCAATCGCCGCAACGGTGCCCTTGCCGTTTGCTAAAATATCACGCAGGCGGTCCACCTCCGCGTCGAACCCCGCGCGGATCATACCGCCCTCGCGCACCGAAAAGGGCGGCTCATCCGTGATGGCGCGCGCGATGAGCGTCCGCAGCTCGGGCAGGTCGTCCATCTCCTCACGCAGCACACACAGCAGGGACGCACCCATTGTACAAAGCTGCCCTTTGATCTCCGGCAGTCGTCCAAGTCCCGCGGCGAGGGAGACCAGATCACGCGCCCCCGCCGTCCCGTAGGAGATGCGCCCGATGAGGCGCTCGAGATCCCCCACCTCGCGCAGGGCAAGGATCAGCTCCCCGCGCGCGATAGCGTTCTCCTTGAGCTCCTCCACCGCGTCGAGCCGTTTGCCGATTTGGGCGGGGCTGAGCAGGGGCCGCTCGAGCCAGGTGCGCATCGTCCGGTGTCCCATAGGGGTTTTGGTCTTATCGAGCACCCACAGGAGCGAGCCCTTCTTCTCCTTGGTGCGCATGGTCTCGCTCAGCTCCAGATTGCGCCGCGCGGTGAAATCCAGCTCCATAAACTGCCCTATGGAGAAGTACGTAATCTTCGTGAGATGAGAGAGGTCGCTCTTCTGCGTCTCATATAGATAGGACAGCAGGCCCCCCACCGCGCGCACGGCGGCGCTCTGCCCGGACGGAATCTGCTCGATCTCCGCGCCGAACTGCTTTGCAGCAAGCTGCGCGGCGCTTGCCGCTTCAAACCGCCGCGTGCCGTCCTCACACCGGCACTCCAGCCGGTCGTGCAGAAACGCGCAGAGCGCGCCGGAGCGCAGTGCCTCCTCCGACAGTACCGCTTCCCGCGGCGCAAAGCGCCCGAGCTCGTTATAAAGCTGCTCCTCCGCGCAAGCGCCGGAAAAGCCCGTCACCAGCACCTCGCCGGTGGAGATATCGCATAGGCAGAGCCCGGTCTCCTCCTCCGCGCGGCAGATGGCGCAGATAAAGTTGTTTTTCCCCTCGTCGAGCATCGTCTCGGCGGTGACCGTCCCGGGGGGGATGATGCGCACCACCTCCCGCTCGACCAGTCCCTTCGCCGTGGCGGGGTCCTCCATCTGCTCGCAGATGGCTACCTTATAGCCTTTTTCGATCAGGCGGGCGATATACGCGTCGGCGCTGTGGTAGGGCACACCGCACATGGGGGTGCGCTCCTCCTCCGGCTTGTTGCGGTCGCGCGTCGTCAGGGTCAGATCCAGCTCCTCGGAGACGAGCTTCGCGTCCTCCTGAAACATCTCATAAAAGTCGCCCAGGCGGAAAAACAGGATACAGTCCGGATGTTCCGCTTTCGTTTTCAGATACTGCTGCATCATGGGCGTGCATTCAGCCATATATTCTCGTTCTCTCCCCTCTGGTTATCTTATCTCGCCAAACAGCGCCCATGTCGACGCGGAGGTAATCTCTATCTCCTGAAACGTACCGATCAGCGTCGTATCTCCGCTGAGGTGCACCAGCCGGTTCCCCGGCGTGCGCGCGGTGAGGTTGTTGCGCGCGTCCTCGCCCTTCCCGTCAATCAGGCAGCGCACCGTTTGTCCGACATAGGCCTGATGCTTTTGCGCGGAAATCTCGTTTTGCGTGTCCACGAGCCGCTGGAAGAGCTTCATCTTCTCCTCGCGCGGCATGGGGTCGTCCATCTCCGCGGCGGGCGTCCCTTTGCGCGGGGAATAAAGAAAGGTGAAAAGCGCGTCATACCGCACCTGCGCAATCAAATCCATCGTGTCTGCAAACTCCTCCGCAGTCTCACCGGGGAAACCCACAATCACGTCGGACGTGATCACGATGTCCGGAATCGCGGCGCGCAGTGCTTCGACCTTGTCGAGATACCCCTGCCGCGTATAGCTGCGGTTCATCGCGCGCAACACCCGGTCGCTGCCTGCCTGCACCGGCAGATGGAAGTGCGGCGCCGCCGTTTCGCAGGCGGCCATGGTATCAAAGAGCTTTTGCGACGCGTCCTTCGGGTGACTTGTCATAAAACGGAGCAGAAACTCCCCCGGTATCTCGTTTGCCATACGCAGGAGGTCGGCAAAGTCGACGGCACGCCCCCGATCCTTCCCATAGGATTTGACGTTTTGCCCCAGAAAGGTGATGTCCCGGTACCCCTGCCGCACGAGGGCGCGCACCTCGTCCAGAATCACCTCCGGCGCACGGCTGCGCTCCCGCCCGCGCACATACGGCACAATGCAGTAGGTGCAGAAATTATTGCATCCATACATGATGGATACCCACGCCTTCACGCCCTCTTTGCGCAACAGCGGGATGCCCTCAGCGATAGAGCCGGGCTCATCGGTGTTTTCAAACACCCGCCCCCGGCGGCTCACAACGCGCCAAAGGAGCTCCGGAAACCGCCACAGCGCATGTGGGCCAAAGACCAGATCGACATGGCGGAAGGAACCCCGGATGCGCTCTGCCACATGTTCCTCCTGCGCCATACAGCCACACAGACAGATGACCTGCCCAGGGTTCCGGCGCTTTGTATGCACGAGCGCGCCGATGTTCCCGAACACCCTGTCCTCCGCGTGCTCCCGTATGGCGCAGGTGTTGATAACAATGACGTCGGCCTCGTCCTCCTGCTCCGTCATCGCGTAGCCCATCGCGCGCAGATAGCCGCGCAGGCGCTCCGAGTCCGCTTCATTCTGCTGGCAGCCATAGGTGTCCACCAGGGCGCGCGGCGGGGTGGCCCGTCCTTCATTATGTGCAAGCATCCGGTCACAGTACGCCATCTGGCGCGCCACTTCTTCCGCTGAAATCCGTGTTGTATCCTGGCTCAAGCGCGTCCCTCCGTCGGGTTTACAATCTTGTCTGAAATTGTACCACTTTTTTGGGAAAAAAACAACACTGATCCCTTATTTCGACGCAAAAAAGGTGGGGCAGCATCATGGAGTGCATTGTAAACATTGGCAGCCGAAAGCGGCAAATCAGTCTATCGGGTGCGGTTTTGTTTACATATACAGAATTGACGTTTGTATCCGGTGCGTGTATAATTTATGATAATTATACTTGGAACAGGGGGGGATGGCACCAATGCGCGCGGTTGTTACAAGGGTAAGAAACGCTTTTGTCACGGTGGCGGAAAAGAAGATCGCCGCCATATCACAGGGCTATCTGGTACTGCTCGGCATCTCCACGGCGGATACGCCGGTTCAAGTGCAAAAGCTCGCCGACAAGGTCTGCCATCTACGGGTATTTGAAGACGAAAACGGGAAAATGAACCGCAGCCTGGCGCAGGTGGACGGCAGTATTCTGGTCGTCTCACAATTCACCCTCTACGCCGACTGCAAAAGCAGGCGCCCCGGCTTCACCGCCGCCGCCCGAGGGGCGCAGGCACTGCCGCTCTATCACGCGTTTTTATCCGCCTGCGCCGCGCAGTTCCCCGTTGCCCACGGCGAGTTCGGCGCGGATATGCAGGTCTTTTCCCAGAACGACGGCCCCGTCACCCTGCTGTTGGATACCGACACCCTATAAAATGCGATCAGGAGGACTTCACATGACGATCCGAACACTTCCGGTTGGCTCCCTTGAGACCAATTGCTACCTGCTCATTGACGATGCGACAAAGCAGTGCGCCGTCATCGACCCCGGCGGGGACGCCGACTTCATTCTGCGCCAGATACAGGCGGACGGGGTGAATGTCACTGCCATTCTGCTTACCCACGCGCACCATGACCACACGGGTGCCGTACCCTCCCTGCGGGAGCGCTTTCCATCTGCCGTCGTCTACCTCCACCCCGCCGACGCGGCGATGCTGGGGCACGCCCCCCTCATGCCGCCGGTCGGGAATACCACGCCCTATCAGGAGGGCGACACCCTGCAGGTTGGGAAGCTCTCTATCAAGGTGCTCGATACGCCGGGGCATACGCCGGGAGGCGTGACCCTTGCGACGGGCAGAACCCTCTTTACGGGCGACACCCTCTTTTACGGCTCCATCGGCCGCACCGATTTCCCCGGCGGCGATTACGACGCCATCATGCAGTCCGTCCGCCGTCTTGGCCGGCTTGATGGAGATTACGCCGTGCTGCCCGGACACATGGAGGGCAGTACCCTCGCGCAGGAGCGGGTGTCGAACCCCTACATGCTGCAGGCGATGCGAGGGTGAGATGTACCTGATCTTTGAAGGGCACGACTATCAATATACAGCCGAGCAGATGCTCTTCACCCTTTTCCCCGGCGAAAAGCCGGTCTATACCCCGCCGGATGACGCGCAGGACACCCTGCGCCTCAGTCTCAGGGAAGGCGCGCAGTATCTCACCGCGACCGCCCTGCTCACCCGCGCGGGGCGGCGCACGCGCGGGCAGTGCCGCGTCAGCCGCCGCACCCTGCCGGATGACCCCGCGCAGGCAGAGCAGCTGCGGCGACAGATCGTGCAGATGGCGTTTTACCGCGCAGGCGTCGCCGCCAAAGGTGAAGCGCCGCCCTGGGGCGCAATGACGGGTGTGCGTCCGGTCAAAATCCCCACCAAGGCCATGCAGCGCGGCGCGACGCCCCGGCAGGCCGACGCCCTTTTACGCGACGTCTACCGCGTCTCCCCCAAGCGCCGGGCGCTTGCCCTCTCCTGCGCGCGTGAAAGCCTGCGCGCACTTGGGCAGCTTTCACCGCGCGAAATTTCTCTCTATGTCGGCATCCCATTTTGCCCCACGCGCTGCACCTACTGCTCCTTTGTCTCCGCCGATGTGCAGCGCAGTCTGCAGCTGGTCGCGCCGTTTCTGGAGGTGCTGCACGCGGAGATTGCCCAGGCGGGGAGCCTGCTGCGGACGCTGGGCCTCTCCGTGCGCACCGTCTATATCGGCGGCGGCACGCCGACGACCCTCTCCGCGGCGCAGCTGGACGCGCTGCTGGGAAGGATCGCGGAAGATATCGACCTCTCCCGCTGCACGGAATACACCGTTGAGGCAGGCCGACCGGACACCATCACCGCCGAAAAGCTCCATGTACTGCACCGCCACGGGGTCGGGCGGGTCTCGGTCAACCCGCAGTCCATGTCCGACACGTTGCTTGCCGCCATGGGCAGGGCGCACCGGAGTGAAGACGTCCTCCGCGCGTTTGCGCGCGCACGAGAATCCGGCATACCCTGTGTCAATATGGATGTCATCGCGGGCCTGCCCACCGACACAGCCGCGGGTTTTGCGCATACAATGGAGCAGATTTTAGCGCTCTCGCCGGAAAATATCACGGTGCATACGCTGGCGCTGAAAAAAGGGGCGGATTTACTCCGCACGCAGGCACAGCTGCCTGACGGCAGGGACGTCGCGCACATGCTCGACTGCGCCTGGGATTCCCTCGCCGCCGCAGATTACGAGCCCTACTACCTCTACCGGCAAAAATATATGTCCGGCTCCTTCGAAAACGTCGGCTGGACGAAGAACGGCTTTCAGAGCCTCTACAACCTCTGCATGATGGAGGAGCTGCACACTGTCCTGGCCCTCGGCGGCGGCGGCGTGACAAAATTGGTTGACAGCGGGCATATTTTACGCGTTGCAAACCCAAAATACCCGTATGAATACATCGGCACCTCCCCAAATTTTAACGGCAAGTGGGCGCGTATCACAGCGTTCTATGCCGGGAAGGGTGAACCATCTCTTTATGGCCTATCAGATTCAGGAAATTAACCGCCTGTTACAGGAGGATGCGCCCGCAATGATCGCGCAGTGCGAAAGCGCCTATCACGCGCAGGTCACGCACGCGGTCGATGCGATTGTCGCCAATCTTCCCCTCAGCCCCATCGTGCTCCTGTCCGGCCCGTCCGGCTCGGGGAAAACCACAACCGCCCTGAAAATTGAACAGGCGCTGCACGCGCGGGGCATTATCGCGCACACCGTCTCCCTCGACAACTATTTCTTGTCCCTGGATGAAGCGCAAGCCCCGCGCACGCCGGAGGGTATGATTGACTATGAATCCCCCCTGCTGCTCGATATGGAGCTGCTTAACGAGACCTTTCATAAGCTTGCCGCCGGGGAGGAGGTTACCATCCCCCGGTTTGACTTTGCTTCCCAGCAGAGAAACCCAGCCAAAAGCCGTCAGCTGCGGCTCGGCGAGAACGAAGTCGCCATTTATGAGGGCATTCACGCGCTCAATGATGATATTGCCGGGCGCAACCACGCGGCGATGACGCTCTATATCTCCGCCCACTCCGATATTTACAGCGGGAGCACCTGCCTCTTTAAGGGCACCTGGATGCGCATTACCCGCCGCGCCGTGCGGGACGTTAATTTCCGCGGTACCGATCCTTCCAAGACCTTCCACATGTGGTACAATGTCCGCCGGGGGGAGCAGCGATATATCTCCCCCTACCGGGACCGGGCGAACATCGCGATTGATTCGACGCTCGCCTATGAGGTATCTCTGTTTGCAAACTATGCGGAGAGTCTGCGTAAGGCGGCGGACCAACTCACACCCGATAACCCGCGCTATGCGGAGCTCCATCAGCTCATGAACGCTTTTTCACAGTTTCCGCCCATCGATGAGGCTCTTGTCCCGGGGGACTCCATGCTGCGGGAATTTATTGGCGGCGGAACTTATAAATATAAATGAATACCGGAGCGGACTGGCTGCCGGAAGAATAAGGGTCTGCGCTGAAAATCAGCGCAGACCCTTATTCATTATGCCAGCTTCGCGCCTTCCACTGTCTGCGGCTGTTTTTGCTTGACCGCTTTGCGGATTCGCGCACCGGCATAGCCGAGGAAAACAACGGAATAGACGACCAGATTTATGATGGAGCTGACCGCACCACTGGTGATGATATTGGGGATGGTGAGCAGCAGTACGTGGCCATAGATCATCATATAGAAGGGATAAGCCATGCGCTGCAATCTTTTCCACGATTTCGCCTTGAACCTGCGGCGTACCGCCGGAAAAGAGGTAATGAACAGGGGAATCAGCATCGCAAGCATCACAATGGTGAAAATGGCAGCAATCAGCACCGGCGTAGATAGCCGACCGGGATTCGTAAACAAAAACCGAAAGTATGTCCTGCCATACGCGATATTGTGCCCAAAGACAAGAATGCTTGCTATGATGGAGAGCTCCGCGCGGATGGGCATGTATTTGCGCAGAAGCGGGGAGGTCTTCGGCAGTGCGCCCATGCACATAACGGCGGTAAAAATGGCGGTGCTCAGCGCGCCGCGGTCCAGAAGGCCGAAGACGTATGTCCTCACCCATGTGGGCGCGCCGCTGAGCGCGGATGTATAGGTCGCCACAATCGTGAACACACAAAGGGCAATCGCAATGACGTAGTAGATGTGGGCATACTTTTTGATGCTATTGCGCAGGAGGGGCAGACACACGGCGACAATGCAGAGCGCGATGATAAATAACATGGTTCAACCTACCTTTCCGAATCGGAATTTTGTTTGCTTTTTTCCATAGCGCGTCTGCTGACAAACGGGTTCGGCTCGGAAAAGGGGATGGCTGCGAAGATGTGATCAAGCCGGGGCAGGAGTACGTAGGTACATAGGCCCGTAAACAGTCCCGTTGCAAGTCCCACGACGAGCAGGAGCGGAAAATAGGCAAATACCGCCATGCTCTTCGTGATCACGCAGGCGCACAGAAGCTGCCCGATGTTGTGGAAGACCGCGCCCACCATGCTGCAGGCCCAGACATTTCGCTTGATCACAGGGCGCAACAGGGAACACACGGCGAGGCAGAGCAAGCCGCCGGCAAGGCTGTAGCCCAGCGTCATCAGACGCCCGGTCACAAGCGCCCCAAGCAGCACCCGCACAATCAAAACGGCCAGCGCCTCCCGCCTTCCGCAGCGGTACAGGGTAAACAGGGTAACAATGTTGGCAAGGCCCAGTTTCACACCGGGCAGCGGCATTGGAATCTGCGCTTCTATGGTAAAGATAATGAGGGCTATGCCACTGAGCATGGCCAGCGCCGCAAGGCGCTTTGTCTGGCCGGCATATTTCATCTTCCGCTCACCCCGTCAATCTCCGCAGGTGTGTCCGCCTCAAAGGATATCACCAGCTTGTGCGGCAGGCACACAATAGGCAGGGACCCCGCGCCGCTCCAGCCGCTGGAAACACAGATCTGATCGGGACAATCGGCGTGGGTGATGCGTATCGCCCCGGGCTTTACCTCCACCGTGTTGTCCCCCTCCGGGCAGGAGACAACAAAGGAATATGGCTCTGTCACCGCGGACAGATCAATCCGTTCTATAACCTCACCATTGAGCGTGACACAGGCGATCGTACCGCCGGAGGAATGCTGCAGGGCGAACACAGCGCCCGTACAGACGGCGGCAATCAGGATCGCCAGAATCAGAAAACGCATATGCAGTTTCATCATGAAAGCCTCCCCCCACAGGTTAGCGAACGCTAACCCCGTCTGCTTTAACGTATCAAAAAAGTAGCCCGCTTGTCAAGCCCTATTGGGGGAGAAAATGAATACTTTCTTACTTCTGTCCCTCCATTCCATTGCAGCACAAGGCTTTTCATAATATAAAAAAATATTTCAGAAATATCTTGCCAATGAGATAAATTGGTGATAAACTGTTCCATGTCAGTTAGCTCTCGCTAACCTCCGGCAAAGAACCCAACCGAGGTCAGAGTGAGTTATTTTTGCACCATAAGTTAGCTATGACTAACTTATGGTGCATCGGCAACGCCAAACATCTTTTCAGATCTAAGGAGGAATGTTCAGTGAAACCAATGCGCGCAATCCTGCCCGGCGTACTCGCCGGAGCAATGCTGCTGGTGTTGACAGCTTGTGGAGGAGGTGATGCGGAGAGCAGTACGCCGCCGGAGAGTTCATCGCCGGCGAGTGAAATGCCGCTCGACTCTGTGCCGCCGACGGAGACGGTGCCGGTCGAAGAGACGGGCGAGCCGGATACGGACGGCACGGACACTGCAGAACAGGAGACAGCAACGACCGCAGGGAGCACCGCATCCGCTGCGCCGAGCAGCACGGTGGCCAGCACAAAATCATCCGAAACCACATCTACCGTGACCGCCGCCGGAGCATCCGGCTCAGGCAGCGCAAGTACAACGGTCACCGCGCAGCAGGATCAAACCGTGTCCACTGCTGCTGGCACACAGACTGCAGCCGCGACCGCCACACCGTCGCCATCGCCAACTGCGGCTGCAACCCCGACGCCGACTGCAGCGGCAACGCCGACCCCGACCCCTGTGGTGAACACCGTCTATAAGGACGGGACATATACCGGAACGGGAGACGGCTATAACGGCAAAATCACGGTCTCTGTCACCATCGCGAGTGACAAAATCACATCCATCAAGGTGACCAAGCATTCCGACGATTCACCTTACATAGACGACGCCAAGGGCGTGATCAGCAAGATGATATCCGCGCAGTCTGCCAATGTGAGCGCCGTTTCCGGCGCAACCTTCAGCTCCGAGGGTATTATTGAGGCGGTCACGAACGCGCTGAAGTCTGCGAAGAATTAACGCCAATGAAAAAGAAAAAAGTGCTCAAGTGCGCGCCTGCCCTGCTCGCGCTGCTTGTGTTATGTGGGTGTACGGCGCAGGCAAATACGCCCACCCAGTCGGCTCCCATCACCACCACGGCGCAGGAAACGCCGCAGGAGACCGCCTTTTACGCGATGGACACGCTCATGCACATGAAAGCCTACGGAGAAAATGAGGCGGCGGGCCTGCAGGCGGCGGAGGATGAAATAAACCGCCTGGAGCAGCTGTTCTCCCACACATTGGGCGAGAGCGATATCAGCAGGATCAACGCAGCCGGCGGCGGTGCAGTCGCGGTTTCAGAGGAGACGATAAGCCTCATGACACGGGCGCTGGAAATTTGCTTACAGACAGGCGGCGCGCTCGACATCACGGTTTACCCTCTTGTCGCGGCATACGGCTTCCCGACAGGCGACTACACCGTGCTCTCCGATGCGGAGCGGCTGCGCTTGCTGGCGCTGGTGGATTATGAGGCAGTCACGGTGGATGTATCCGCCGGCACAGTCGCATTGGCTCAGCCGGACATGGGCCTCTCCCTTGGCGCTGTGGCAAAAGGCTATGCGTCCCAGCAGGCGGCGGATATTCTGCGTTCATACGGAGTCGAGTCGGCACTGCTCACCCTCGGCGGAAATATCCAGGCCGTGGGGGCAAAGCCGGACGGGTCGCCGTGGAAGGTCGCGGTACAGGACCCGTTTACCGACAGCGGATATGTCGGCGTGCTCTCTGTTTCAGATTGCGCGGTGATCACATCCGGCGGATATCAGCGGTATTTTGACGTGGAGGAAGACGGAAAAACCGTACGTTACCACCACATTCTTGACCCCGATACCGGACTCCCTGCCGATGCCGGACTGAGTTCGGTCACGATTGTAACTGACGACGGTTTTTTGGGGGATGCGCTCTCCACATCTCTCTTTGTGATGGGGCTGGACGAGGCGAGCGAATACTGGCGTGCACAGGGCGGGTTTGAAGCGGTATTTGTCACCGATGACGGCACAGTGTATATCACCGAAGGGCTTTCCGCCCTATACGAGCCGTCGGAGGGATTTGAACAGGTTCAGACCATTGCCATGCAATCATTTTAGGGAAAGTAGGAAGGTGTAAAATGAAAACATTAGCAAGTCGTATCATCGCAATGGGGCTCTCCGCCTCCATGGTATTGAGCATGGGCGCGGTCACGCTCGCAGACGAATCAGAGCTATCCGGGCACTGGGCGGAGGATAGCCTGAACGAATGGTTGGACGCCGGATACCTGAAAGGCAACCAGAACGGGGACGTTCTGCCGGATAGCGAGGTCACCCGGGCGGAGTTCATGACCATGATGAACCGCCGCGTCGGCTACAGCGAGAAAGCGGATATCAGCGCGTTTTCCGATGTCGCCTCCGACGACTGGTTTTATGATGATGTGGCCATCGGCGTGGCCGCCGGTTACCTGACCGGCACAGGCAGCACAACTATGTCACCGAACAGTCCGATCACCCGGCAGGAAATGGCGGTGATCATGGCACGCGTATGCGCGCTGGAGGACAACGAAGACGCTCTGGCGGACTATAGCGACGCTTCCGACTTTGCCGATTGGGCAGCGGGCCCTGCCGGGGCTGTTGTGGCAGCGGGACTGTTGCAGGGGGATAACAACCGCCTGTCCCCGCTGGAAAACGCCACCCGCGCGCAGAGTGTGGTAGTCATTGAGCGCCTCGCGACGTCGGAATACCTGGATGCGGATGCAGCGGAAGAGGTTGCCGTTGCAGCCGTCTATCAGGACGGGACCTATATTGGCACCGGCGCGGGATATGGTGGTACGGTAAAGCTCTCCGTCACCATTGTGGACGGGAAGATCACGGCGATTGAAGTGATCAGCCATTATGAAACAGCCGCGTATTGGAGCCGGGCATCGAAGATTATCGACACCATCATCGCAACGCAGTCGACCGAGGGTATTGATACGGTTTCCGGTGCGACGCTCAGCTGCAACGCCATTTTGACCGCCGTGAACGACGCGCTTGGGCAGGCACTGGGCAATGAATCCAGCGGTAAAACCGGCAGCACCAGCAGCGGTGGCGGCGGCGGCGCTTATGGCCGCGCGAATTGGCAGAAGATTGACTACGATGACTACTACCTGGCTGATGGAACCTATACCGGCAGCGCACCCGGCTATTGCGGCATGCTGTATATGACCGTGACCGTATCCGGCGGAGAAATATACAGCGCGAAAGTGACGAATCATTATGAAACCATCGGCTATTACAACGATGCGAAATCTCTGGTCGACGAAGTCGCGGAGAACAACGCGACAACAATAGACACGGTGAGCGGTGCTACATACACCTCCTGGGCCATTTTGGGATCGGTTGAAGATGCCCTTGACGAAGCCATCATCGGTGAAAAAAGCGCGGTTACTCTGTCCCAGCTCGGCGATGTTTACGCCGAGGCCGGTGTAACCTCCGTGACAGCGGTCACAGACAGCACGACACTCACAAGTTACCTCGGATATGCGGAGGAAATCTACGGCGATACGCTGACTGCAACGGATAACCTCATCGCGTGCTACGATGTGGCGCAAACCACGAGCGCGCTGCTTCTGACGCCGATTCCCACGTATGACAGTAATATGGACTTCACCTATTACTGCATAGACGGGACAGCGGCGAGCGCTGTGGCTACACAGGTGCTGTACCTGAGCGGCACCTACTATGCGGTGGCCTCCGTCGAGCGCTCCGGCCCATATCTGCTCGTGCTGACACCGCAAGAGGTCGATCCGCTCGACAAGCTGAGTGTTGATCTGACCGCCACCGGCATCACGGAAACCACCCTTTCGCTCTCCGTGCCAAAGGACACAAACGCAAAGCTGGAGTCCGACAGTATATTCTATGACTACACCATCGACATCTACGTCTGGTCCTACAACGATGGGGGCGAAGAGATCGTGGTCGCGCTCGATTTCGAGCATGACTCCTACTATGAGCCTGACAATGGCGGCATGTACACCGGCGCAAAGCAGACCGTGAACCACGAATATGTTGAGGACCTTGTGGATGACCTGACAACATATCTCTCAAATATCCTGTGCGGCAGGGTTACGCCGAGCAGTGCCGGGCTAATCGATGCCTACACCGGCGCGACACTCTCCTATACCGCGCTCGATAAGCTGCTGCTTGCAAACGGCTATTCCATGCCCACCGGGTCCATTGAAGAAATTCTGGTGGAAACCGACTACGAAATTGTGCTGACGGAGACGACAATCGATATTTCCGTCATGGACAGCGCCATTGTCATCAATTCTTCCAAAGATCTGGAAGGGGCCGTCCTCAAGATTACCGACAACGCAACCGGCGTGACGACGAGAGAGGCCATTGACACGGAGGGACTCTCCTACGTAAAGCTCGGGGCATACTCCGGCTCCTACTTCGCAAAAGTCATCTTGGCTGATTACGCCGCGGAGACGACCACACAGGCAATTGCGACAGACGGTTACCTGTATGGAACGATGAGCATTCCGTACGCCGATTTCTACGCCGCCGAGGGCAGCAACGGCATCTCCAAGGGTGTTGACGCCGTGACCACCGCGAGCACCAGCAAATGGAAAAGCGGTTCTATGGTGACCGGTGCTTATCTCTCCGATCAGGACGAGGATTATGGCGCGATTCTGGGCATTACCTACCCGGTGGCCATTACGTTTGAAGAATACGCGGAAATGCTCGCAAATCTGGAAGAGCTGCGAGAAAGCCAGAAAACAGTGAACATTTACAATCCCAACGCGGGGGGTGCCACGCCCAGAGATAACTATGTCGATGCGCTGGAGGATACCTACTCCTACGCCATGACCGACATTTCCGCCGATCAGCCGACGGCCTATAAGATTGCCAGCTATGCAAATGGGGAGATCTCCTTCTCGGCAGTAAAATCCGGCGGAGCTGACGCGCCAACATATGAGATTGATCCGTACGGAACGGGGTATGTTTCCGGCAAGACCTATATGGATGAGTTCGTACTCAAAACAGGCGACGAGAGCACCTATGGTGACTATGAACTCGACTTCTGTGACACCAGCGCCAACTCCAACAACTTCCCCGTAAGCGGAGGTGGATACGCCGGTGTGACCAACACAGATGGGTCTGAAATTGGAATCCCCCTCACAGATGGAAGCAGAGATTTCTTCCAAATCTATGGCATGATGGTTCAGACG
This sequence comes from Oscillospiraceae bacterium, assembly GCA_020860545.1. GTDB lineage: Bacteria > Bacillota > Clostridia > Oscillospirales > Oscillospiraceae > JAJQEJ01. The sequence continues at coordinate 31,079 of JAJBUC010000054.1, forward strand.
AATACAACGAACAACGATTCCGACTGCGGCTATTTCGCCATGCGCCACATGGAAAACATCTGGTGGGGCAGCCGTTACGGTCTGGAGATCGCCTGGTCGGCCGGCGTACAAGAGTATGTCCACACCAGCTCCCTGCTGGATAACACAAGCTACGTCAACATGCAGGGTGAAACCATGCAGAATATAATCTTTATCACCGATAAGGGCTACTACACGATGGCATGGGAGGAATATTTCGCTAAGATTCCCACGGACTATACGTTTGAAGTGGCGGATCAGGACGTCGGTGCGGGCACCTCGACGACGATCACTGCGACTGGTCTGGACGGCTATGTAAAGGATTACTCCATCAGCGGCCCGGGCGACTGCACCTTCTTCGTCATTGATCCTGACGCGGGCACCATATCCTGGCCGGCCAATGCGGATATTACGCTCGGCACATACACGCTGACACTCACGGATAGTGCAAATGCATGGACGGAGCTCACCACAACCTTTAATCTGTACTCATCCATTCTCCCGGTGGTTTATAGTACAACGGAAGGGAAGCTGGTCCCAAATTCGGCGGAAGGCTTTTCCGATTCCGATGTAACAAGCTACATTTCCGCCATTACCAGTGTTACCGTTGACGGCACGAGCTATGCCCTATCCGGACGCAATCCCGTAACCGTCATCAATGCGGATGGTTCAGTCAACACGAGCGCCTCTTGCTTTACTCCCGTCAAAGAAACTGCGGACAATGCAGACCCTGTCTACGTCATTGAGATTGTCGTTCCGGGCTATGTGAATTACGAGTTCAACTTTACGCTCAGCAGTACAAGCAGCACCTCTCTGCTCATCAACCTGAGTGATCTGAATGATGACAGCACAGGGGATTCCGCAGTCACCGAGGACAGTCCGGCGGCGGAAGACGCTGCGCAGGAAGATTCTTTACTGGAGGAAGAAGACGCAGAGCAGGAAGAACCTGTACCAACGGAGGAAGGCACAGAGACTGAGCAGGAAGATCCTGTGCCAGAAGAGGAAACCGCACAGGGCAACGATGCCGATACCGACGCCAACGCGGATGCCACACAGGCGAAGGAGCCGGAAGAAACCGAGGAGACAGAATCCGCCGAGTCGTTATAAGCCAAGTAACCCGACAGGGCACACATCACTGCAACATGGGGCGCTGTATCGCAATGATACAGCGCCCCATCTTTTCTATTTTTCAGGCAAACACAGCCTGCACCAGAACCATATAGAGAATCGTCCCGCCAAAAATGGAAAGCAAATTATTCTTCTTCCAAACGTGCAACAGCACAACCGCCGCCATGGCGATCAGCTGCGGGGCCCAGCTGGTTACTTCTGTCACCTGCACATTGCGCAGGCAGTAAATAATCAGCATGGCGATGACAGCTGGCGGCAGCACCCGTCCGAGGTAGAGGATCAGCTTTGGCGGCTTCTCCCCCCGGTCAAAGAGCAGAAACGGAACGGCGCGGGTCAACAAGGTGACGGTGGCCATCACCGCAATGGCCGCGACGGCCTGTCCGGTTGTCATGCCTCACGTTCCTCCTGTCCTCCGGCCTGTTCCTCCGGGTGTTCGTCCAGAAATGTCCGCGTCAGCACCAGTACCAGCACAATGACCGCAAGCGACGGCAAAAGAAACTGCTCCGCGCCCACCAGCACCAAAAAGAGTACCGCAGCTGCCGCGCCCAGAATGGCAGGAAGGTGCTTTTGGCACGCCTTCCACTGATCCACCGCGATCACCAGAAACAGCGCGGTCATGGCAAAGTCAATGCCGGTGATATCCAGCGGGATCAGCGCCCCGGCGACCGCGCCGATTACAGCGCCGATAATCCAGTAGCACTGGTCTAATAGCGCAATGGCAAAATAGAAATTCTTCGCGTTGACGCCGACCGGCACCCGCACCGCACTGAGGAGCGCATATGTCTCATCCGTCAGCGAAAAGACCATATAGAGCTTGCGCGCGCCCATACCGCGGAACTTCTCCAGCATCGAGAGTCCATAGACCAGATGGCGGAAATTAATCAGGAACGTCATGAGCGCAACCGTGGCGAGCGTCGCTGAGGAGGCGAGCAGGCCGACCGCCATATACTGGCAGGAGCCCGCATAGATAAAGACGCTCATGAAAAACGCCCAGATAAAATTGAACCCGATGCGCTGGAGCATCAGCCCGAACGCGATGCCGATCGACAGATAGCCCGCCAGAACGGGCATGGTCGCCGGGAAGGCGGCCGCCAGTGCCTTGCGATCCATGCTTGCTTACCACCCCGTTCCTCCGGCGGATCGTCCGCACGGCTTATTTTGACAGCAAAGAACCGTTCGCCTCGCAGCGGAGGTAGGCATTGATAAATCCGTCCAGGTCCCCGTCCATCACGCCGTTTACATTGCTGGTCTCATAGCCGGAGCGCGCGTCCTTCACCAGCTGATAGGGCATGAACACATAGGAGCGGATCTGGCTGCCCCACTCAATCTTCATCTGTACCCCTTTGATATCGGAGATCTTCTCGGCATGCGCCTGCATTTTGAGCTCCACAAGCTTCGAGCGCAGCATCCGCATACAGGTGTCCCTGTTTTGAAACTGACTGCGCTCCGTCTGGCAGGCCACCACCACGCCGGTCGGCTTGTGGATCAGGCGCACGGCGGAGGAGGTTTTGTTGATGTGCTGCCCGCCCGCGCCGGAGGAGCGGAACACCTGCATTTCAATGTCCTCCGGACGGATATCCACCTCCACATCGTCGGGGATCTCCGGCATCACCTCAAGCGCGGCAAAGGAGGTGTGTCTGCGGGCGTTCGAGTCAAAGGGTGACACGCGCACCAGCCGGTGCACACCGTGCTCACTGCGCAAAAAACCGTACGCGTTCTCCCCCTCAATGAGGATGGTCGCGCTCTTGAGCCCCGCCTCGTCCCCGTCGAGATAATCGAGCGTGGTGCAGCTCAGTCCGTGCCGCTCCGCCCACCGGGTATACATGCGGTAGAGCATCTGCGTCCAGTCCTGCGCCTCCGTCCCGCCCGCACCGGCGTGGATGGTCAAAATAGCGTTGGAGTTATCGTATTCGCCCGTGAGCAGGGTAGCCAGCTTTGCCTCTTCAATCTCCTGCTCCAGCTTTGCAAAGCCGCTTTCCAGCTCCGGCAGAATGCTCTCGTCCTCCTCCTCGTTCCCCATCTCGCAGAGAGTCAGAAGGTCGGACCAGAGAGACCGCCGCTTTTCCTGCCCCTCCAGCTTATCGCGCAGGTTTTTGACGCGCTGCTGTACCTTCTGCGCCTTCTCCAGATTGTCCCAGAATCCGTCCGACGCGCTCTCCGACTCGAGCATATCCACCTCACGGGCAGCGCTCTCCAGATTCAACGCCTGCTCCAAATCGTCAAGTGGGGCGCGCAGGTTTCCAAGTTTTACCTTATATTCGTCAAATTGCAGCATGAATCTCCCTCACATAACATCATGATATCCTTGCGGTTTCTCCATTATATTAAAAGTCCGCCGCAATGTAAAGCCCAAAGCGGGGCCTGCCACCGCACCTCCGGCAGCAAGCCCCTTTCTTTATCATTGCCCGTTAATAGACTGCGTAGATATGGCAGTACCCCTGCGGCGTGGAAATGAGATAAAACCCTTCCGAAGCGGCTCTGCTGTCCAAAATCGTGAGGCTGCCCGTGATCACATCTCCATCGGTGTTGATGAGTGTTTTCATGCCGTCCTCCGTCTCACGGACGAAACCGATGCCTTCTGAAAACGGCTCGGCGGCGGCATACTGGAATGGGATCACCGTTGCACCGTTGATACTGATATAGCCGTACATCCCCTCTTGGGCGGCGGGAATCAGTCTGTTATCGCCACATGCGCCGCCGCCGCTGTAATATCCCGTTCCGATCCGGGTGCCGTCTGCTTTGATTGGGTAATAGGCAACACCGTCCTCGCTGACGAATGAGATGCCGTTTTGCAGCGGCGTCACCGCGGTATAGATCGCCTCGGTAATCTTACCGTCTGCGTGAAACAGTCCATATTTTCCATTGGCCATATAGAAGGCGGCGTTGGCACCCCTGCTCCAGCTCAAGCCTGTTTCCGCACCGGCCGGCAGAACCGCCGTAATCGTCCCGGAGGTATCGATATAGTAAAATAACTGGCTGGCCTCCGCTCCGTCGATGAAAACGCCGATATGATTCGGGTCTGTGCTCTCGTCGCGCAGCGCGTAACCGTTGCGGCAATAAGCGGAAGCATGGAAGTCAATACTGCGTACAATATCGGTGGCTTCTGCCAAATATACAATCACCTGTCCATTGATATCATACAGGCAGTTATACAAGACGCCGCCGGACTCCGCCGTCGCATTCAGCAGACCATCCTGATAGTGGAGCTCGAAGACATACGCCGTATCAAACAGATCCGCGCCTTTCGTATTGATCACCCAATAGCGTGTATCCTCTGCGTCGGCCTGTGCATAACGGACAATGGCCCGGCCCTCCGAAAACGGACACGCCTCGGCGTACGCCGGCTCAAGCACGATCTCGCCGGTATAGATATTTTTGTATCCCCATGCGCCGGCATCGTTATCGTAGTATGGATAGATGCCATCCTCCGACACGGCAAACTGCGGCGTTGTTGACGCGCCAAGCAGCTGGATAAGGGAATAGTACTGATCTCCGCTGTAGTCAGAGGTATAGAAGTCCACCGTGTAGCAGGGCGTAAATACCCCGATGGAGCTGACATACCCGCATACCCCGTCACGGATGGCAAAGGCGTAGCCATTTTGAAAGCTCTCCGCATAGTCGTAGTAATTTGTCCCGCCCAGAAGCATCACGCGTTTTACAGCAGATGTCGTATCGTCCAGCGTATCGCCGATCACCTGCCGCAGGGTCTTTGTCTCATTTTTAAATGAGGTGTCCAGCGACCGGTAGGATACAATTGCCGCGTCGCCGCGGGTAAAGGAGTCGACGGCGGTATATTCCCCTGCCGTGATGCCCAGCTGGTCGGTCAGCGTCCATGCGCTGTCCCACGCAAAATCCGAGTCAGACGTATAGCCGAGCGCACGCAGGAGGAAGGTGAGATACTGTGTTGCGCTCACCGAGCGCCAGCTTCCAAATTCCGTCGCCGAGACGCCGCTCGTCAGTCCATTGGCGTAGGCGTACCCGACATACGGAATCGCCCAATCCTCTACATCGGTAAACGGTATGGCCCAGCTCTTGGATACCGCCTCGCTCTCCTTGCCGAGCAGCCGCACCAACAGCGTCACCGCCTCGGCGCGTGTCAGCTTTTCATCCAGCCTGAAGTTCGGCGTTCCGTCCGACTGCGTACCGGCACCCTGGAAGACGCCGAGATCATAGAGCTCCTCCGCCGCCTGCTGCGCCTCATCCGACGCGGAAAAGACCGTACCCGATATCATCCCCACACAAAGCGCCAGCACAAGGAGCATGGCGAGCATTCTTCTTTTCATAACGGCACCGCCCCCTTCCGGTGAATATATATTGACCTGCCGAACAAAAGCAATTAAGCTGTATTTATATTCCTGTGCCCATTATAACAAAGCCCCAAATGTTTGTAAAGCATCCTCAGATTACACCTTTGTTACACTTTTTCCGCCTGCGCTGCCCTTGTCACCGTACAGTAGTCGCAGACCTCGGGATGCCGCATAAACCCGGGCTTGCATTGAAGCTGTGCAGAATATATAATCAATTGGCAGATAGGAGGACGGAAATGGTTGATCTGATTTTCAATGACAGCGGTGCCGCATCTTTGGCGCTTTCCAAAAAAACAGGGGATAAATCTTCCCTTCGTCATATCAAGATGTGCTCCGACTCTGATGGCAATGAAACCCTTACGGACATATTGCCGGACACATACATGGGGCCGACCGTTGACGGTGATATTGCAGACATTGCCGCCCTATGGCTGATGGGCGATGTCGGTGATATCGCTGTGCTTCCCGACTGGCGCTCCCGCAGGGGGATTTTACAGGAGATATCCGACACACATGAAATGGGAAACACTGCGTGGATTGAGCAGGAATGTATACGAGCCCAGGCGCTGGTAAATCGGCTTGAGAATGCTGCAAAAAGTGGGGAATCCATTCGGATTTGGTGGAGTGATCTTGCCGACGAGACATGCGGTTTCTACTGGGCGATGGCTCTATTGCAGCAGGCAACAGGGCCGATTACCAGTGTAAAGGTACCGCGTTTCTATCCGCATGGGGATGGGTACTCTGTTGTGAATGGGACCGGCGCGCTTAGCCCCGATCAATTTTCTTCCCTATTGCATCTGGAAAGGCCGATTGACAGCGAGGAGCGAAACGCCCTTGCGCTGCACTGGAACGGTCTTGTTGCTGAAAACGCACCACTACGGGCGGTGATCAACGGAATACCCTGTTCTGTGCCGGAGAATTTTTATGACTACATTTTGTATCAGGTGTTCCCTGATACGGAGTTTAAAATCGTGGAGGCGATTGGCCGTGCGCTAAAAACGGACCCCGGCGGCGTCTCTTACTGGTGGTATATGCACCGCATACGTCACATGATCGCCTGCGGCGTATTGGAGGTCGTACATCCGGGCACAAAATTTCATTACACTACCGTGCAATTTAACAGATAGTCCGTGGTCACTGAAAAATATGCGGCAAATGCCTTTCATTCCATATCTGTAACGAAACGCTGTTCACCTTCGATCTTTAGAATTACATTTTTAATTGATGCCAGTTCCTAGCCTTATCCCTCTTAATTTGTGACGGGCGTGTTGCGGAACGTAAAAATCCGCAACACGCCCTTTCCCTTACGAAATGGAGATGGTATCATCCGCGCCCAGCGGCATATAGCCCGTGGCAGCCAGATTCTGCACCACGGTGCCCTCCGCCTGGAATGTCCCGGGACAGATAACCCTCTCATAGTAATAGTACAAACTCCGGGTACTGTACTGACGTTTGTAGTCATAGAAGATAACATGCTTGACCACGGTCGAGTCGTCGGAGGTAGAACCGTTGCCGCAGCGCG
>JAJBUC010000119.1 GCA_020860545.1 Oscillospiraceae bacterium
CGGCGCCGCGCACAGCGCATCGGCATAGGGGGCCATACGGACGCGGCACAGCACTGCGGAGAGTGTCACGGCGTGCTCCTGCTCCGTCTCAGAAAGCTCCTGCCGCCGCTCCACGGAGGGGAACTCCATCTTCTCCACCGGCAGCTTAAAGCGTTGCTTGAGCATAATGGGCACCACATTAAAATCTCTGGTGGCCAAAACGGGGATGAGCCTATTCTGGATGAGGGAATAGAGCGTCGGCTCCACCGCGCCGTGCAGGCGGTAATTCAGGGCGAAAATCGCCGCGAGCTCCCCGTCGATGGCGCAGAAGACGGCGTTTTTCACCTTCAGGCCGGGCGGCAGCGGCACCTCCATCAGGTTCATGAAGTCCGAGGAGCCGACAAAAATCCGCTCGCCGCGCACATCGGCCATCAGGCCGCCCGCCTCGTGCCGCTCCAGATGCTCCGCCTTGCGGTAAATGGAGCCCTGGCTGCGCAGCAGGTCGTGAAAGAGCTGGTCGAGCCCGCTGCCGGAATCGCGGATGAGCGTCGCGGTCACCCCAACGACGCGGGTCACGGAAAAATCACCGAACACCTTAATGCCGTTGAGCGTGACCATCCCCGGCGGAAAGAGGTCGCCGTCCGTGATGACGACGCTGTTGCGCCCGGCGCTGTCAGCCGCCGCGTCCCACCCGGCGAGCGCCGCGCCGAGCCCCGCGAGCCGCGCGCAAAGCGCATCCCACGGCAGGCCGAAGCACAGCGTCGCGGAAAAGCCCGCCGTGACGGTGAGCATCCCGGAAAGCGCCCACAAAATATCCTGCGCCCGCTCCCGCCCCACCGAGACCATGATGGAAAACAGAACGCAAGCGATGAAAAAGATCGGCCCCACGCGGCTGAAAATCCGCTGCGCGCCGTCCTCCCCCTGTATCTGACGCCCGAACCCGGCGGGCACCCCCGACCATTTCATATAGGTGCCGCGCCCATTCCATTTCCCCTCGTCCCGCGTCACGAGATACGGCTCCCGCGCCGACGCGGCGGTACGGCACGCGACGCGCATCCCCCTGCGCTTATGCCATGTCCCCCAGAGGGCGGCCGCAAGCCCCAGCACGCAGGGCGCGCAGAAGGGCTGCCCCGCAAGGCGGTCAAGCGTTTCCATCGTGAGCGTGTCCAACAGGGTGACGACGCAGGCGAAGGATAATATGGTATCCAACCCCAGCCGCAGCTGGAAAATCCGGAACAACCCGCGCAGCAGCACATCCCCCGCCAGAATCATCGAGAGCGCCAGCAGCCCCGCCATGAGATATACCATGAGCTCCGGCGACTCCACCAGCGGCGCGGGGAGGGCAAGCCCCAGCGACGGCAGCAGGGCCAGATATAAAAGCGGCAAAAACAGGAGAAAGACCACCCAGCCGCGCAGGCGCATTGCGCTCAATCCCTTGCCGTAGCGGCGGGCGAGCTCGGCGGGCGGGAGGTCGGGTGCCTCGGGAAGCGCCCGCCGCGCGCGCCGCTCCCTGTGCGGGGCCTCCTCGTCCTCCTCCTCCACATCCACGCCGGGAATGTATTGCTCCGCGCGCAGGACGTCCTCGTCCCGCTCGCTGCCCTCCTCCTCATACATATGCTCGGCCTGGGCTTCCCCCCAGTTTTTCAGGCGGTCGAGGGTTCTGACGATAAAATTCGGCGGGGGCGGCTCCTCCGGAAAGGGGACGAGATTCCCCTCCTCCTCTGCCGCCACGCGCTTCCCCTCCGCGCCGGGCGGCTTGTCCGGCGCGGCGCGCTTTTTCCATGTGCGCGCGGGCTTCGGCTCCGGCGCGGCGCGCTCCTCCCGCGCCTGCGGCTGCGCATTGTGTTCCGGCAGAATTGGAAACCGGATGGTGTCCTCCCGCGTTTTCTCCTGCGCGGGGCGCGGCTCCATTTTGGGCGTGGTTGACGGCGGCACCGGCGCGTCACCGGCGGTACCCTCCGTCCCGAACTCCGCCAGAATATCTTCCAGCGTAAATTCCTCATGTTCCTCGCGGTTATTCGCCATGCCAACCACCTAATCCGGAATGAATTGCGCCGCCCGCCGCTGACGCACCGCCTCATACAGTAGCACCGCCGCCGCCGCAGAGGCATTGAGAGAGTCAATCTTCCCTGTAATCGGGATCGAAACCAGAAAATCGCACTGTGCGCGCACCAGACGGCCCATGCCGTCCCCCTCGCTGCCGATGACGAGGGCCGCCGCACCCGTGAAGTCCGTGTCATAGAGGGATTTCTCCCCGGCGGCGTCGGCGCCGAAAATCCAAACGCCCTGCTCCTTGAGCTCTTTGAGCAGCATCGTGATATTGGACACGCGCGCCACCGGCAGGTATTCCACCGCCCCGGCGGAGGTCTTGCCCACCACAGCGGTGAGGCCTGCGGAGCGCCGCTTGGGGATGACCACGCCGTGCGCCCCTGCGCACTCCGCCGTGCGGATGATTGCGCCGAGGTTGTGCTGGTCCGATATCTCGTCGCACACCACCAGCAGCGGCGGCTCGCCCGCCTGCCGGGCGCGCGCCAGAATGTCGTCCACCGTCGCGTATGCGCGCACCGCGGCGAGGGCGATGACGCCCTGATGGGCGTGGGTGCGGCTCATCTTATCGAGCTTTCTCCGGTCGGCGTCCACCACCACAATCCCGCGCGCACGCGCGGTAGAGGCGATGTGCCCGAGCGCCCCGCTCCCTTCCCCCTTGAGCAGAAAAATCTTGTCAATTGCCGCACCCGCGCGCAGCGCCTCAATCACCGCGTTGCGCCCTTCTATGACGCCGTCCGCCTCGCTGTGCGCTCCGTCCCGCTTTTCGTCCATTTTTCCGCCGCCCTCCTCAATGCGCTGCGGGCGGTGGTGGAACGCGAAAGACATCCCTGCCGGGTTCCTTCACACCTCTCCGCCTCACAAGCCGGTTTCCATTTGTGCTTGTTGTAGTATAACACATTCCGGACGTGGGAAAAAGCATCTTTAGCATCTTTTTCGTGATTTTTCTTCTCCCGCTTTTTCAGAAAATATTCTTGATTATCATAATCACAATCAGTGTGCAAATTTTTTTGGTTGTCTAACCTGCCTTATGGCGCCCATTGTATACTGTGCAACCTATACAGAAATCAGGGGCTTACCCTCGGAATCCATTGTTGACTTGTGCATAGCGGAATGATAAAATTCAAACTGTAAATACTATGAAAAATTGATTAAGGAGGATGAAAATGATGAAAAAGAAAAAGCTTCTGGCACTGCTTCTTGCGTCGGCGATGGTTTGCACGCTGGCGCTGGCCGGATGTAACAGCGGCAGCGGCGGGACAACAGGTGAAACTCCCGGCACAACAGGCACCACAACCTCGACCTCCAGCGGCAGGGTGATCAAAATCGGGTTTGTCAACCCCACCTCCGGCGTGCTCTCCGGCTTCGGCAAGGGCTCCCCGTGGGTTGAGCAGCATGTGGTGGATATCATCAACGACGCGGGCGGGATCTATATTGAGGAGTACGGCGAAAACCTGCAGGTCCAGCTCATCATGTACGACTGCCAGAGCGACAGCGCCAAGGCGGGAGAGCTCACGCAAAAGCTCATCGAGGAAGACAAGGTCGACATCGTCCTCGCGCGGCACACGCCCGAGATTGTCAACCCTGTCGTGCAGGTGTGTGAGCGCTTCGGCGTCCCCTGCGTCAGCACCGACGCGCCGGTCGACGCGGTACTCGCGGAAGGCCCCTACACGTGGTCCTATCACTCCCACTGGGATCTCGAAACCATCTACAACTGTTATCAGGCCATGTGGACCGATGCCGGTTACGCGCCGGGCAGCGGCGCGAAGGTCGGCCTCTTCCTCGCCAATGACGCGGACGGCACCTCCTGGAACAGCTATTTTACGCAGAAGATTGTAGAAAACGGCTATACGCTGGTCGATCCGGGCATGTTCCCCGCGAACACCCAGGACTTCTCCGACATCATCAACCAGTTTAAGGCCCAGGGCGTGCAGATTCTGGCGGGCACCGCCACCAACTCCGATTTCTCCACCCTCTGGCGTCAGGCAAAGCAGCAGGGTTTTGCCCCCGAGATGGTGGTCATGGGCAAGGCATTCCTGCTGAAATCGGACGCTCTGGCCATCGGCGCGGACCTGATGGACGGCCTTTGCTGTGAGGTCTGGTGGTCGCCGACGCACCCGTGGCAGTCCGCGCTCACCGGCGAGACCCCGCAGGACATCGCGGATATCTATCTGGCGGAAAAGGGTGAAGAAATCACCACCCCCATGGGCGCGAAATACTACGGCGTGGAAATCGCGCTTGACGCGCTGCAGCGCTGCCAGACCCTCGACAAGGAAAAAATCCGCGAAGCGATCGGCGAGACCGATCTGGACACCATTTTCGGCCATGTGCAGTACCGAGAAGACCACATGAACCTCACCTCGCTGACCGGCGGCCAGTGGGTTAAGACGGAGGACGGCGACCTTGAGCGCCTCATCATCGACAACACACTGTTCCCCAATATCCCGACGACCGGCACGTTGAAGCCCCTGAATCAGTAATTTTTCCGGCCTCCGGCCGGACAATGGTGACGGATGGCGCAAAACGCTGTCCGTCACCTTATTACTCTGCAGCATCCGACACGATCACCCGATACACAGAAAGGAGTCCATTATGGCGGAAACTGTACTTGCATTCAGCAATGTGGACGCCGGATATGGCCGCGTTCACATTTTAAAAGACCTCTCGTTCCATGTTGCGCGCGGGGAGGTGCTCGGTGTGATCGGGCCGAACGGCTGTGGTAAGACCACCATGTTCAATGCACTGACCGGGCAGATCATCCCCTTTCACGGGCGCATTCAATTCTTAGAGCGCGACATCACCAAAGCCAACTCCACCAAGCGCTGCCGCCTGGGGATCGGGCGTACCTATCAAGTCCCGCGGCCCTTTGAAAACATGTCGATTTATGAAAATGTCCTGGTCGCGGCCGTGCACGGCGCGGGGCTCAGTGAGCGCAAGGCCGCTCCGCTGTGCCGGGAAGCGCTGGAGATCACCGGCCTTTACAGCAAGGCCAATACCCGCTCCGGCTCCCTGACGCTTCTGGACCGCAAGCGGCTTGAGATCGCCCGCGCGCTCGGCACCAACCCCAGGCTGCTGCTGCTCGACGAGGTCGCGGCGGGCCTGACCGACATTGAGATTCAGGATGTCATGCAGCTCGTCGCCACCCTCAAGGCGGAGGGGCACACCATCATCTGGATTGAACATATCATCGAAACCATGGTCAACTGTACCGACCGCCTGATGTGCATGTCCGACGGGCACGAGCTGGTCGTCGGCAACCCGCAGGAGGTCATCAGCTCCAAACCGGTGGAGGAGATTTACCTGGGCACGGAGGAGGACGAGAGCGCATGAGCAGCACCCCTGTCACAGACACCGCAGCCGACGCCGCAGAGCGCGCGGGCAGCTCCATTTTACGGGTGGAAAACGTGTCCGCGAACTACGGCGATTTCCGGGCGGTGCAAAATATATCCGTCGACGTGCCGGGCCCAGAAATCGTGTCCATCATCGGCAGCAACGGCGCCGGGAAAAGCACGCTGATGGACTGTATCGCGGGCCTGCACAAGCCGGTGTCCGGCAAGATATTTTTCAAAGGCGAGGATATCACCGGCATGGATCCCCACCACATCGTCGCAAGGGGCCTGACCCTTGTGCCGCAGGGCAGCCACTGCTTTGTGCGCATGTCGGTGGAGGAAAACCTGATCATGGGCTCCTATACCAAGCGGGCACGCAGGAAATCGAAAAACACGCTTGAGTTTGTGTACACCCTCTTTCCCGACCTCAAGGAAAAGCGCCGCTTTCTCTCCGGCTCCATGTCCGGCGGGCAGCGGCAGATGATCGCCATCGGCAGGGCGCTGATGAGCGACCCGGAGCTCATTCTCTTTGACGAGATATCGCTCGGGCTCGCTCCCACGATCATCAAGGATATCTACGCGCGCATCCGCGAAATCAACCAAAGCGGCATGAGCATTGTCCTTGTGGAGCAGGACGTCAAGCGCAGCCTCAAGACCTCCGCGCACTGCTACATCATGCTCAAGGGCACCGTTGTGCTCAGCGGCCGCTCCAACACCCTCACGGACGAGGCGATTAAAAAGGCGTATTTTGGCATATAGAACCGAAAGGAGGCCACCCGCTTCTTATGGGACAGGCAATTTTTAATGGTATACTTCTGGGCGGTCTGTATGCCCTGGTCGGCGTGGGGATGAACGTGATCTTCGGCATCGTCAAGCTGACAAACCTCGCCCACGGCGACTTTATCATTCTGGCAAGCTATCTGGGTCTGTCGGTGTGCACGGCGCTCGGCATCCCGCCGCTGCTCTCCCTGGTGATCGTCATCCCCATTATGTTTTTCATCGGCTTCCTCCTGCAGAGCGCGCTGGTCAACCGCGTCATTTCACGCGGGCCGGAGCCGCCGCTGCTCGTGATGTTCGGGCTGTCCATCATCATTCAGAATCTGCTGCTGTCGTTCTTTTCCTCCGACGCGCAGCACATGCGCTCCTCCCTTGAGACCGCCAGCATCACCATTACCGATAAAACCGCCATCCCCATCATGTACCTGATCGATTTTGCGATCGGCATTGTGGTCATCTACCTGCTCAACCTGTTCCTGCGCCGCACCTATGTCGGGCAGTCCATCCGCGCCACCAGCGACGACACCATGGCGGCGCAGCTCATGGGGATCAACGTCAAAACCACCTACGGCATCGCGATGGGGGTCGCCATGGCGACCGCCGCCGTCGCGGGCGTCCTGATCGGCATGAGCTATAACTTCTACCCCACGACCAGCTCGCAGTACCTCATAATCTCTTTCGGCGTGGTCGTCATCGGGGGCATGGGCAGCATTCGCGGCACCCTCTTTGCCGGCATCATTTTCGGCCTGGCGCAGCTGCTCGGCGCCTACTATTTCGGCACGAGCGTGCAGATGCTCTGCGGCTACCTCGTCATTCTGGTGATGCTTGTGGTGCGTCCCCAGGGCCTGTTTGCAAAGTGAAGCGCCCATCAGGCACGGAAAGGAGTTTACCAAACCTATGAAAAAATGGACTGTGGGCTCGATGGTGCGCATCATCGTCATGATCGCGGCGATTGTAATCGTCTATGTGATGTTTTTTGCCGGTTCACGCAACGCCCTGCGCATCCTGCTCAGCATCGCCCTGTATTGCACGCTGGGCCAGATGTGGAATCTGCTGAGCGGGTACGCGGGCATGACCTCGCTCGGCCAGCAGATCTTTATCGGCCTCGCGGGGTACAGCGTCGCTGTGTGCACGGCGACCTACGGCCTCCCCCTCTGGGCCGCCATGATCGCGGGCGCGCTCGTCTCGGTGGCTGCGGCGTTCCTGCTCTCCTATGTGTTCTCCCGCATGAGCGGCATGTATTTCGCCATCGCCACATGGGTGACCGCCGAGGCGCTCAAAATTCTCTTCAAGAGCTGGGGCTTTGTCAAAATGGGCGCGGGCATGACCATTAAGGTCAGCCCCTACCCCTCCACCGCCCAGATCTATCTGATCGCGGTCACGGTCTGCATCGCCTCCATGTTCGCCGTGTACTTTATCCTCAATTCCCGCGTGGGGCTCAGCCTTGTCGCCATGCTCGACGACGCGGGCGCGGCGGCCGGCGTGGGGGGAAACCTCTTTCGCGCTTCGCTCGTTTGCGTCGTGCGCTCGGCCGGTATCACGGGGATCGG
>JAJBUC010000052.1:0-2126 GCA_020860545.1 Oscillospiraceae bacterium
AGAGGAGCCCTGCGTTGTCCATGCGAAACCAACTGGTTGAACGCTTTTTTTCTGCCAATGCGTCCCCTCCTTTCCTTCCATACCAGATTAGCATAGCATGTTTTTTTGTCAAGTACAAGTAGATAAAAAGTCAATTTATGTAAGTTTAGTTTTCCTTTCATTTTTTCGTAAACTGTGTTATAATTGTGTTATAATAATGTATCATTTTCATGAGAATATCTTCCGGGAGGTAACAAACGTGGCGCAGGATATACAAACAAATACAAATTATGCACTCCCTGCTCCCAACCGCGGCAGAGCAAAGCCGCCGAAGGTTTTGAAGCCCTATATCCGTGCGCTGACCGCGCTGCACTCTGTCACCTGCCCTGCCTCCATGCAGCCAAAGGATCTGGAAAAGCAGCGGAGGGGGCAAGAGCTGCTTGGGCGGCTCATTTCCCCCATCAGCGGCACCGGCTTTGAGCCGTTTTCCATCGGGGATATGAACGCCGCGTGGGTCACGCCCGCACACGGCTTTGACCGGAACCACGCGATCCTCTTCTGTCACGGCGGCGGGTACACGAGCGGCACCCTCGGCTATTCCCGCCTGTTTGCCTCGCGGCTTGCCAACGCCACAGGGTATCAGGTGCTCTGCTTTGAATACCGCCTTGCGCCGGAAAACCCGTATCCCGCCGCCGTGGAGGATGCGGTCAGGGCGTGGGATTATCTGATGTATCATGGCTTTGGCGCGCGTGACATTGTCCTGGCGGGCGACTCCGCCGGGGGAAACCTCGCCCTTGTGCTCGCCCACCGGTTAAAGGGCGCGGGGCGCCGTCTCCCATCCCGCATGGTGCTTGTCTCCCCGTGGACGGACATGACACTGAGCGGACGCTCCTATCATGACAAGGAGATGCTTGACCCCATGCTCTCCCTCGACTATCTCTGGGCGGTGCGCAGTGCCTACGCCGGCAATGCCGCAGATTACGCAAGCCCCGACCTCTCCCCGCTGTTCGGCGATTTCAGCGGCTTCCCGCCCATTCTCGTGCAGGTGGGGAGCAACGAGCTGCTCCTCTCCGACTCCATCCGGCTGCGCGACCGCGTCATCCGCGCGGGCGGCCTGTGCCGCCTCGAGGTGTGGCGCGACATGTTCCACGTATTTCAGACCTTCCCCATCAAAAAAGCCGCCGAGGCTGTGGAACACATCGGCGACTTTATCGGGGAACAGTTTTATTGACAGAGAAAAAGGTGGTATTGAGCTATGTCTATACTGGTTACAGGCGGCGCAGGGTATATCGGCAGCCACTGCGTCGCCTCTCTGCTGGCGCAGGGGAAGGACGTCGCTGTGGTGGACAACCTCTCCACCGGCCACCGCGCCGCGCTGCGGGGCGGCCGGTTCTATGAAGGAGACGTCGCAGACCGGGCGTTTTTAGATTCGGTTTTTCAGCAGGAGGCGGTTGAGGCGGTTATCCATTTTGCCGCCTTCTCCCTGGTGGGCGAGAGCATGGAGAAGCCGGAGGCGTATTTCCGCAACAATGTCATCGCCGGACTCTCCCTCATAGAAACGATGCTTGCGCACCGCACCCCTTATCTCGTCTTCTCCTCCACCGCCGCCACCTTCGGCGAGCCGGAATATACCCCCATTGACGAGGCGCATCCACAACTGCCCACCAATCCGTATGGCGAGAGCAAGCTTATGGTGGAGCGTATGCTGCGCTGGTGCGATGCGGCGCACGGCCTGAAATACTGCGCGCTGCGCTATTTCAATGTCGCCGGCGCCCTCTCTGACGGCAGTATCGGGGAAGATCACCGGCCCGAAACCCATCTGATTCCCATCCTCCTGCAGGTCGCGCAGGGGAAGCGGGCGTCGCTCTCCCTCTACGGCACAGACTACCCCACCCGCGACGGCACCTGCGTGCGCGACTACATCCATGTGGAGGATCTGATCGATGCGCACACCCTCGCGCTCGATTATCTGCAAGGCGGCAGCCCCTCCGCCAGCTTTAATCTCGGCAACGGGCAGGGATTTTCCAACCTTGAAATGATCGAGGCCGCCCGCCGCGTCACCGGCGCGCCCATCCCGGTTACCAGCGCCGCGCGCCGCCCCGGCGACCCCGCCACCCTTATCGCGTCGAGCGGCAAAGCGATGGAGG
>JAJBUC010000052.1:2136-7649 GCA_020860545.1 Oscillospiraceae bacterium
TGTGGAGGATATCATCGCCTCCGCCTGGCGCTGGCACAGTACCCACCCCAACGGCTACGACGATGGGGGGCCGCATTGATGAGCAGACAAAAACGCCGGACACTTGCGGTTGTCATTTTAATCCTTGTGGTGCTGGCTGTCGTCTCTGTGGTGCTGAACAGGGCGCAGACCGTTACCGTGGACTATGACCCGGAATACAGCTACGCAGACCTTGACACGGGGATCCGCATGGCGTATGTGCATCTGGGGGACGGCACCGGAACCCCGGTTGTCCTGATTCACGGCGCGACGGACAGCTATATCTCCTTTTCTCAGGTCGGTACGCGTCTGGCGGCGCTTGGTTATGACGTTTACATACCGGAGCTGCGCGGGCACGGGCACACGGATAAGCCGATGGAGGACGTCTATCAGGTAGAGGAACACGCCGAAGACATTGACGCCTTCATGACCGCCGTCAACCTGCAGGATGCCAACATCGTAGGCCACTCACTGGGGAGCTTTGTGGCGCAGGATCTTGCCATTCTGTTTCCGCAGCGCGTGCAGTCGCTCACACTGATCGGGAGCGCTGCAGCGGTCAGTGACAACCCCATGGTGGAATGGATGCTCTACGGCGGGGACGACTTCGCCGGTCTGGTGTCCTATGTCGATACGCTCCCGGAAGAATTCCTGCGCACATGGACGGAGTCCAGCAACTACGACCCGGCGTTTGTGGAAGCCACCTATCAAAACGCGGCGGAGATGCCGGTCTATGCGTGGCGCAGCACCTTCCTTGCCGTTGATCTGGATAACACCCCGCTCCTGTGGGCACTTGAAGTGCCGGTTTTGATCATCTGGGGAAGTGACGATGTCTTTTTTTCCGAAAGCGATCAGCTTCTGCTGCGCGAATCGCTGCGCAGTGCGGCGGTCACGTTCCTTACCAAAGAAGGCGTCGGTCATAACACCCATTGGGAGGGCAATATGGGCATGGAAATCGCGGGAGATATCGATACCTTTTTAAAAAATAACCTGTTGGATGCACCGAGTGATTAATTTTTACATCTTACGCGGAGGAGGCCCATGCTTTTTACCGAGCATGGGCCTCCTCCGTAATCTCCTTTTGCAGCTTTTTGGTCAGCTTTTCAAACACAAGCCGATAGGAGTCGTCACAGAGCTTTTTCAACAGCTCGTCCGACAGACCGCCGCCCAAGTCTGCCGAAATCCACGTGCGCTTATCCATATAAAAAGCAGGCATGATCTCCGTATGTTCCTTTCTGAGCAGCTCGGCGAACATCGGATCGCATTTCAGATTTATAATATCCTTATCGGCGTATGCGGCGTCATATTGTTCCGATGGGTGCATCACTGCCGCGAACATTTTCCCCCCGACGTGGTAGCGCAGCCATTCCCATTCCAGCTTATAATCCCTGGTCACGCCCGGCTTTTCCACTAGGTATTCATCCAACCAGTTGTAGCGGTGCATCAAACCGTCTCCTCTCTAAAACACTTTTCAAATCAATCCTCAAATGTTAGAATAGTATACATCAAATGATGGGAGGCTAAATTATGGTACAAATTCAGGAAGCTGCCTGTATCGGCTGCGGCGCTTGTGTACGCGACTGTCCCGGCATGTGCCTGTCTCTTTCCGGAGGGAAGGCACACTATGAAGGCCCCTGCATTACGTGCGGGCACTGTGTCGCCATCTGTCCCACGGGCGCTGTCGCTATCCCGGAATACGAGATGGATGATATTCAGCCGGTCAATCCGCCGCAGATCTCCTTTCCGGTGCTACTAAATTTTATGAAATCCAGAAGAAGTATCCGGCATTATCAGGATCAAAAGATCGAGCAGGAGCAGCTGGAGCAGCTGATTCAGGCAGGCCGCTATGCCCCGACGGCCATGAACCTGCAGGCATGCCGTTTTATCGTTGTACAGGAAACGCTGCCGGAGCTCAAACGCATTGCATGGAAGTGCATAGAGGAATGGACGGCTGACGGTCAGGCGGGATCGGAGGCGTTTGCGCGGCTGCTGCACCTGCGGCAGGAAAAGGGAATCGACTATCTGTTCCGCAACGCACCGGCCGTGCTGTATATTGCTGCCGAGCGCGATTGGGACGCCGGCCTTGCCGCGCAGAACATTGAGCTTGCCGCCGTCTCACTGGGACTCGGCGTGCTACATAACGGGTATCTCTGCAGGGCGAGCGCAAACAGCGCAGAAGCCATGCAGCTCCTCCAACCAAACGGCAAGAAGCTCGCAATCTGTATGCTCCTCGGCTATCCCGACGTGCGCTATATGCGTACCGCGCCGCGCAGGAAGGCGGACGTCAGCTATTTGTAGTGATGCATTTATGCCACATACGCCGCAATCACGGAGAGAAACTGCGCGCCGTACTTTTTCATCTTGTGTTCGCCGACGCCGGAAACCTGTAAAAATTCCTGTTCAGTCCGCGGTCGCCTTGCGCACATATCCCGTAGCGCGGCATCGGTGAAGATCACATACGCGGGGAGGTTGGCCTGCTTTGCAAGGGCGGTGCGCAGGTCTCTGAGTGCGGCAAGCAATGTCTCATCGACCGGATGCAGCGCCGCGTCTCCGGCACCCCGTACATCGCCCCTGCGCCGCGGCGCTTCCGCCTGACTTCGCTTTGGCACCTTGATGGTAAAGGTCTCACCCAGCCGGAGAAACGGCTCGGTCTGCCCGGTACACTCCAGCACAGGGTAGTCACCCTTTGATACGGCCAGCACACCCGCCTCGATCAGCCGGTCGGCGACATCACAGATGCGCTGCACCGGCATGACAGACAGGCTTCCACAGTCCTCCGCAGTCACGGCCCGGATTTTCTCCGCCGACGCGCTCTCCCGCCCGTGCAGGTACTCCGCGATGGAGCGTTTGCCAAAGCTCCGGCCCCGGTCGCGCAGCACCGTGACGCAGGTGAGTATCCGGTACGCGGCGGCGGTCGCATCCACCGTCTCAAACTCCTGCAGGCAGTTGCCGCAGCTGCCGCAATAGCCATGCGCCTCCTCCCCGAAATAGCGCAGGATATAGCCGCGCAGGCAGTCGGTCGTCGTGGCATACCATGTCATGTGTTTGAGCAGCGCATGCTCCTTTTCAAGACGCTGTTCGCGCTCCTCCGGCGTCATATCCTCACACAGCTCCGTGCTTTTTTCGATTAGAAATTTGTTCATCTGCACGTCCTGCCCGCTGTACAGGAGGATGCACGCGGCGGGCGAGCCGTCCCGTCCGGCGCGCCCTGCCTCCTGATAATAGCTCTCCATATTTTTCGGCATATTATAATGGACGACAAAGGAGACGTTCGCCTTGTCGATGCCCATGCCGAAGGCATTGGTGGCGACCATGATCCGTATGCGGTCGTACTGAAAATCCTCCTGACTGCGCGCCCGCTCGGCGTCCGCCATACCGGCATGGTATGCGCCTGCAGAATATCCCGCCTTGCGCAGCTGCCCGGCGACCAGCTCCACATTCTTTCTTGTGGCGCAGTAGACAATACCGCTTTGCTCCTCCCGCCCCCGCAGGATCGCAAGCAGCTCCCCCGTCTTATCTCTCGGCGCGCGCACCTCATAGGAGAGGTTCGGGCGGTCAAAGCCGGTCGTGAGGCAGTAGGGCTCGTTGAGCTCCAGCAGCGCACGGATATCCTCTCTGACCTTTTCCGTGGCGGTCGCGGTAAAGGCCCCCACCACGGGGCGGCGCGGGAGCGTGCGGATAAAATCGGCAATCTGCAGATAGCTCGGGCGGAAATCCTGGCCCCACTGGGAGATGCAGTGTGCCTCATCCACGGCAACCATGGAGACATCGATCTGCCGCACCACCGCCTGAAAACTTTCTGTGAGCAGGCGCTCCGGCGCGACATAGATAATTTTATACTGCGACTGCGCGGCGCGCGCCATGGCGGTTTTGTACTGCCCCGCCGAGAGGGAGCTGTTGAGGTAAGCCGCGCGCACTCCCAGCTGGAGCAGCGCGGAAACCTGATCTTTCATCAGGGAGATGAGCGGAGAGATGACCAGTGTAACTCCCGGCAGCGCCAGCGCGGGCACCTGATAGCAGATGGATTTTCCCGCACCGGTGGGCATCACGCACAGCACGTCCCGCCCGGATAGCATCTCCTCAATGCTCTCCGCCTGTCCGGCGCGGAATGCTGTGTACCCAAAATACTGCTTTAACAGCGCGGCGCTTGTCTCTGTCTGGCCCATGCTCCGTCTCCCTTCGGTTCTACTGCTTTTATCTTACCGCATATCTTCCGTCACGTCAATTGGGCGGATTGGATGGAGGGAATACTGCATACTTCTTGCGATGGGGGAACACCCTCCACAAGAAGTCAAGAAAGATATTTCACTGCGTCACCGGGCTGCCCCGCCACTCCATGCCACAGGGCCGGGGGGCGGGAAAGCAGAGGGCGTAGAGATCGGTCGCCTGCACTTCACGGCGGAACAGCCTCTGCGCCTCCTGCCCCATGTTTTTGACATGGGCGGGTTGTGTCAGCACCGGCCGGGGGGCCGTCCCCTTCATCCGCCTGAGTATCTCATGCCCGCGCGCGTGGCTGCCCAGCACGCGCAGGTAGAGGGGGTGGGGTGGACGGTCCTGCGCCGTCAGGCCGAGAAAGGCCCACAGGAGCAGCCGCCGCAGGCGGGCATGGGGATAGCGCCTGGTCTTGGCGAGGGAAAGAAACTCCGCCACACTGCACGCCTGCCGCGCACAGCGGAGCAGCCGATCCGGCAGCCCCTCCCCCGCCCCGCCGTCGGGCAGGGCTGCAAACTCGGCGGCGGACATGCCGCGCAGGCGCGCAAGCATGGCGCGTTCCGCGTGCCGGAGATCTGCACATGTCTCCTGCCGCAGACGACGTGCTGCCGCGTCAAGCACAAAGGGCACGGCATCGTCCGGCGTACCCGCCCGCAGCATCCTGCGCAGCGCGGTGGCCGGGAGGAAGGACGCGTCCTCCCCCGCCGCATCATGCGTGCACCCATACCGCCGGACGGTCATGGGGGCTGTCTCCGGCGCAACGCGCGTGAGCGCCCGCAGATATTCAACGCCCAGATTGTTGTTCGGATGGGCGAGGCATTCCCCCGCCGCGCCGATTCGGTCACGGACGGCGGCTGCGCGCGCTGCGGGAAATGACATCCCCTCCCGCAAGAAGTCCTTGAGCGCTGCCGGATACTCCGCCGAATCCAGACAGGCGGCGGCGGCCTGCAATTCTTCCAGCGTCCCGCACTCACTGCCGAAGCTGAGAAAATCTGCCACACCGCAGGCGGCGATGGTCTCCACCGCCCCACGCGCAAACTGCTCCGCCGAGGAGGCGGCCCAGACGGTGGGCAGCTCCAGCACCAGATCGGCGCCGCCCTCCAGCGCGAGCGCCGCACGCGTCCACTTGTCAAAAACCGCACAGTCGCCGCCCTGCGTCCAGTGCCCGCTCATGACGCAGATGATGCCGCTCTCCCCGCCGATGCTGCGCCGCGTCTCGGCGATGTGCCACGCGTGCCCGTATGAAACGGGTTGTATTCGGCGATAATACCCGCGATCTTCATGCG
>JAJBUC010000158.1 GCA_020860545.1 Oscillospiraceae bacterium
CATGTCCTTTCCCATGTCCTTTTTTCTAATTTGCGAAACTTATTGTACGTTATCCCTTCTTTGCAATTTGAATTTAAATTTTACAGCCCGATGCTAGAGAACTTTACACATAGATATTTATAATGACAATATCATGGTAATTTTTGCTTTTATATGTAGTGCCAACCCAGATGTCACAAAGCACCTCCCGCCACACAAGGTGAAGTGGACACCGCAGCAACCTGGCTCCAGACAGCAATGGCCGCGCTTGCTTCCGAAACGCTTTTGTTTGATGTAACCACCGACCCGATGGCACGGAGCGAAGAAACGGTCAGCTATATGCTCTCCATGAGCAATGCCGAAAAGGTGACCAACATCAATATTACATTCCAGGTTGACAGAGACATCCTGACTGCCGCCGGATTTGAAGCCCGGAGCGGATTCAGGGCATTGTCGTCTGATAGTGGAATCGTATGGACCCAGCTAGCGGATAACATGTGGCAGGGCGAGCTGCTTCTGGTTTACCTGACCGGCAACAATGGCTTTACCAGCCAGTCAAGTGCGGATGTACTGGACCTTCTGTTTAACGCAAACACGCTGGGGGATGCCACGCTTGAGATTCTATCGATCACGGCTGCAATGATTGGCGAAGACGGAAAATCGAAGTATGCGGTAGTCGGATATACAAACCAGTCTGCGACAACCGTGATTACGACCTACTCCCAATATGATATCAACTGTGACGGTGTGGTGGACCAGCTGGATCTCTCCGATGCACAGATCGTCTATTGGTCTGCGGAAGATGACGCGAATTGGGCAAGCGCCAAGTCTGCCGATGTAAACGGTGACGGCGTGGTTGATATGCTTGATCTTCTCCTCATCTACGCGAATTTTACGAAGTAAACACCAGAATAGAATACCCCTCTATTTCCCCGTATGGCTTCGGCCATACGGGGAAATATTTTCGCCCTTCTGTTTTCTTTAGATGACTTTATATTGAAAAATATAACTTTTTCGTGTATAATAACGCAAACAAAAAGGGTGTGTATTGCTGGGAATGGCAATCAAAATCAGAACTTTACTGCTTGAACGGAGGATGACGATAAAGGAACTGCTCGAAATTGCGCGAGCCCTTGATTGCGACTTCGAGGCGACGTTTACCATGCGGGATACAGGAAAAAAATTTGAAGACCAGAAAAGAGGGCCTTTACCATGGATTATTTTGAATTACTCCGCTACAGAAAGTCAACCAGACGGTATACAGATGAGCAGCTTTCCCCCGAGGATTTATCTGCAATCCTGCTGGCAGCAAATGCCGCTCCGGTGGGCAGTAACATGTACAAAGACCTCCATTTGACGGTGGTGCAGGACAGGTCTGTACTGGATCAACTATCTGTTGCGGCGGCAAAGCGCTGGGCCGATCAGTCCAAAATGAAGGAGATCTGGGGTGGGGAATATAAGCCCGTCGAAGAGCAGGCAAAAAAGGTTTACGACCCATTTCATGGTGCACCTACGGTTATTTTCGTGTCGCACCGCCAGCAGGACGTGCAGCCGGGCATAGAATTTTCCAACGTTGCCTGCGTTGCCTATTCCATGCATTTAGCCGCAGCTGCGCTGAAGCTTGGCAGTGTTTTCATGTGGTTTGTGCTGGAGTGCATGAGAGATATGCCGGAATTTGACCGCACCGATTTGCTGAATCTCCCAGATCATTTCGAGCCGCTTATCGGTATTGCGGTAGGCCACCCTGCAACGCCGGTGTTACCCAGAGAACGAACAGCGAATAAAATGTCTGTAAATTATGTATAAATGCACTGGCGACAGGAGGCCGCCATGTCCCGTAAGACATTGATCGTCAACGGTTCGCCACGGCTGGGCGGCGACACCGCACGACGTACATAGCCTCGCCAATTGGTTGGAGACACCATAGCCTCAGCAAAGAGAGAAACTGTAATTATGGGAGAAGAGATATGGAAACACTGATCGACATTGTGACAGCGGTCAACGACGTATTAAACAGTTTTGCATGGGGACCCGTGATGCTGGTTCTGCTGGTGGGTACGGGGATTTTTCTGACGATCCGCACCCGCTGCATACAGGTGCGCAGATTCGGCTACATCATGAAAAACACCATCGGTAGTTTATTTCGCAAGCGAAATAAGGACCACGGGAAGAACCTGTCCCCTTTTCAGGCGGTTACCACCGCGCTTGCGGGGACGGTGGGCACCGGCAATATAGCCGGGGTTGTCGGCGCAATCTTTGTCGGCGGACCCGGCGCGGTGTTCTGGATGTGGGTGTCCGCCTTCTTCGGCATGTGCACCAAATACGCGGAGATCACATTAGCGCTGAAATTTCGCGAGGTAGATGAGGCAGGGGTGCATCGGGGCGGTCCCATGTACTACATACGAAAGGGCATGGGAAAGAATTGGCAGTGGCTCGCCGTCATCTTTGCCGTTCTGGGAGGGCTGGCGAGCTTTGGCATCGGCAACATCGCCCAGTCCAGTGAGATCTCCGGCGCGATGAGCGGCCTGCTGGGATTCGACCCGCGGCTGACCGGCGTACTGCTTGCCATTCTTGTGGCGGTTGTGGTTTTCGGGGGCGTGAAGCGAATTGGACAGGTGACGTCGTACATCGTGCCGTTCATGGCGATTTTTTATATTCTGGCCGGGATCGTGGTCATTATCCTGCGCGTGACCGACCTGCCCGCCGCATTCGGGATGATTTTTCAGGGGGCCTTCAGCCTCAAATCAGTGGGGGGCGGTGTGTTTGGCTATGTCATCATGTCCGCGATGCGCCAGGGCTTTGCGCGCGGCGTTTTTTCCAATGAGGCGGGGCTCGGCTCCGCGCCCATCGCCCACGCCGCATCCTCCACCAAGGAACCTGTGGAGCAGGGCATGTGGGGCGTGTTTGAGGTGTTTTTTGACACCATCATTATCTGTACCATTACCGCGCTGACGCTGATCCTCTCCGGCGTGTATACCGCGGGCGCAAGCATGGACGCGTTTGCCTCGAAGGGCGCGGTTGCCGTCGCCGCCTTTCACACCGTTTTGCCGGGGAATCTGGGCGGAACCGTCATTCAGATCAGTATGGTCTTTTTTGCCCTGTCCACCATCCTCGGCTGGAGCTACTACGGCGAGCGCTGCTGGGCCTATCTCTCGCGCGAGAATAAAATTGTGGATTTGATTTATAAGATCGTTTTTATCCTGATGTGTGTCGTGGGTTCGGTCGGTTCCGGCACCCTCATGTGGGATATCTCCGACACCCTCAACGGCCTGATGGCCCTTCCAAACCTGATCGCGCTGCTGGCGCTCTCGGGCGTTGTGGCGTCGGAAACCCGCCGCTATTTCGACTGCAAAACGCCACGGCTGCGATAGCCGTCCCCCGCCGATACATAAGAATGAATTGACAAGACACTTACCACGTGGTAAGCTGCAATCAGCAGACCGACGGTGTTACGTCCGGTCCGCTCAAAAGAAAATGGAGGGCGAAAATCATGAAGTTCTTTATTGTTGAAGGTATTTCCGACGTATCCTCCCTGAGCGAGGAAGAATTCCAAGCCCTGCGGCAGGCGCATAGCGCATATTTGGCAAAGGCTTTTGAAGATGGACGCATTCTTTTTTCCGGTCCCAAAGTCGGCGGAGGTGGTGGGTTTACCATCTTCAAGGCAGAATCGGAAGAGGCCACGAAGCAATTTTTTGAAGGCGACCCCTTTTTCAAGGCAGGCGTTGAAACCTATACGCCGCGTGAATTCAAAATTTCCAGATGCCAGCCCACAGTGGAGGACTGGTTTCAGGCGTAGTACATAGGATGCGACAGCCGTCCCAATCGGAGAGCGCCCGGAGGAGACGATAGAGATCCATGAAGGCATACAATATCCTTTATTCCAGACGGAAAACCATCGCAATCTACGTGACGGAGGATGCCAGTGTGGAGGTGCGCGCCCCGCTGGGGGTATCGAAGCGCGAGATTGACCGTATTGTCGCGTCCAAACAGGACTGGATTGCACAGCAACGCTCGCTGCGCATCGCGCACACAGCGGCGCGGGACGCGTTTGCACTGCACTATGGCGACACCGTACTGCTGCGCGGCAAAGAATACCCGATTGAGGCCAGAGACGAGGGACGCATCGGGTTTGACGGCGCGTGTTTTTATCTGCCGCCTGATCTGCCGCCGGAAGAGATCAAGCGGGTGGTGACGCAGATATACAGGGACGTTGCCAAGGAGCTGTTCACGCGTGTTGCCGTCTATTATGCCGGAAAAATGCAGGTCACACCGCTCGCCGTGAAGGTAACCGGCGCGAAAACGCGCTGGGGAAGCTGCAGCGGCAAGGGCAGTATCAACTTCTCATGGCGGCTCATTATGGCGGACGACGACGTGATCGACTACGTGGTGGTGCACGAGCTTGCGCATATCAAAGAGCTGAACCACTCGGCACGCTTCTGGGCGGTTGTGGCGTCCGTGCTGCCCGATTATAAGCGCCGGAAGGATACGCTGAAAGCGCTGCAAGCCCGGCTTGCCAAAGAGGATTGGGATTGACGTTATACCAGATAAGGCGGGAGGGTGGTTGGCTGCAAGTCTGCCGGGATAGCTTGCAAAATGGGCAGCGTATACGCGCCGTTTCCAAAGCTCCAGACACTGGCAAAATCCCAGCCCAATGTGACTTCATAGGTGCTTTGCGTGGTCAGCTCGGCCGCGCTGGCGCTGATGCCGTCCGTTCCGGAGGTGCCTGTGTTAAGCGGTGATTTTTGCACCCCGTTTATGAGCACTTCCATCCCGTCATACGCAAGGTTATTCAGAAGCAAATTCGTCCCGCCGGTGTATGCTGTAGGTGAGATACGCGCAGTCGCGGTGCGCGTGCTGGAGACCAGCCGGCATAGAGCGGCATTATTTTGTACGCTGCCGTACTCGCCGGAAATCCCCCCAACATTGAGCTGTGGAGACGTCACAGTCTCGTCGGCAACCACATTTCCAATATTATAGCTATTGAGGACAGCGCAGTCATTGAGATTCCCACCGCCCAGAATTCCACCGGCATCATGTCTGATGGTGGCTGACTCCGCATGCATCACGACATCCCCGGTGTTGTAGCAATTTTGAATGATCAGGGAACCATTGGAGTAACCGTTGTAGGTTGCGCATATTCCGCCCGCACCACTACCCTCTGTAGTGGTCAGGGCGCCTGTATTCAGGCAGGACGAAATGGAGAGCATTCCAAATGAGACCGACAGAGCCACCATGCCGGCCGCACGAAAACCACCGCTGAATACGGTCATGGTATTGACGCAGTTGCTGATGGAACAAACACTTCCTGCCGCTGCGGTCACGCAGATGCCAAGGACACCGGCAGCGGTATCACCGCGGGTGGTCACCGCGCCAAATGTGTAGCAGTCGCTGATGACCAGCTGCGCGTCGGCGCTGTCAAGCGCGGCATCCCCCATAATGCCTCCGCCGACCTCAAAGCAGTTGATTGACGCGGTGACGGTGCAATTGTGCACGATGAATGTGCCGTTATTCTCCACATTATAGCCCAGAATACCACCGGCATAGACATTGGTGCTGACCGTACCGCTAAACGACAGGTTTTCCATCAGGATCGTACCGCCGTCAGAAATACGCGCCAGCGCCGCAAAGCCTCCAGAGATGACGGTACTTGTCACCGTACAGTCCACAAGCTCCAGGTTCTGTATCGCCGCGCCGTCCACCAGACCCCCGAAAAGGCCCTGGTGCACGTCTGACGTGCCGCTGCCCAGCGTCAGATTCCGGATGCTATGGTCATTGCCGTACAGGCTGCCGCGAAAGCCATCCAAAATCACGTCGAAGCTCTCCGTTTCCCCCAGCGGTTCCCAGACCAGCCCCGCCATATTGATGTCCTCATAGAGCTCGTAATGGCTCGCAAGCTTTGACCCTCCCCCCTGCATAAAGTACAGGGTAAACTGTTCGATGCCGGGGATGCCGGACATGAGCGCCTGCGCGGTTGCAAAATCGATCAGCAGATACGGCATATCCACGCTGCCGTCCCGCAAGTGGTCAATTTGTATGGTACCAATGAGCGTAAAGCCCCCGCTCAGCTGCGCATACACTGTATAGCTGCCGTTGGTGCCGACCGGTATCCCTTCCTGATAGCTGTCTGTAATATCAATACCGCCGCCGCTCGTAAAAAAGGCGAGATCCTGTATCCCGGGTGCCCATCGAACCGACAGCGGTTCCAACGGCGGCAGGCCGATGAGAATCCTGTCGAGCATATATAAATCCGGCGAAATACTTCCATGCAGCGGCCACGTGTTGGGCGGTGCCATGTAGTCCGGTAAGACCGATGTCGCACGCGTCAGCGTAATCTCGGCGGTGTTGGAAATATAGTAAAAGTCAAGCTGGGAAATATCTTCGGTCACATCGGAAATGCTGTAATGCGTCGGCATGACGGTAAATTCCGCCACTGTGGCGGCGGTGATCACTACGTCCGCCCCCTCCGGCACCTCAATGGAGTAATTCCCGAACGCGTCGGTCACGGTGCTCCCCGCAACGCCGTTGATGGTGTAAGAAATGGTCACACCGGCCACATCGGCCAGTCCAAAGACCGTTCCGCTGAGCGTGACGTTCACAGGGATAGGAATCACAGCGGTATAGTCAAAATCAAGGTTGTACAGCGGGCATGCCACACAGAATAGCAGATATTGCGGCCGCTCTATGGTAAATCCGGAGACGGTTGGCGGCGTGATGGTTACATTGGAACCGCGCGGTACCGTGATGCAGTAAACCCCATTCGCGTCGGTCGTGACCGTAAACGCAGCACCGTTTACCGTATACGTAATCGCAACACCGGCAACTGAAGTCAGTCCGGATACCGTTCCACAAAGCGTAACCGGAGAAGCATGGCCTGCGGAACAGCAGCCGCTCTTGAACCCATTGCACGGTTCCGTGCGGCGGATCGCAGAATAATGACGATACATTTATTGTACTCTCCTCATTGTGTTATCAGTGATCACACTGTACCCTATTCTATTCACCGCCCTGTCGTCTTGCATAAGATCCGCCTGTCATGCGGGAAGCCGCGTATCAACTGTTGTTTACATCATATTGGTACTGTGCTATCATCAGTGAAGAACATTTAAAGCAAACCGTTAAAAAGCCGCTTGAATGGACAACATTCAGGCGGTTTTTCTATTAAAATATTAAGATAGGAAACAAATTTTTGCCGCCCAATCAATCAACGCCTGTCTCATGGTAGCTTTTAACGGCCTCACAACAAGCCCGACACAATACTATTTTTCGATACCGATTCGGTATCGTCTGCAATTCTTTTTCTGAGCCGCAGCACATACAGCCGTACGGCAGCCAAAGCTTTTTTGCGACAAAAACCGGTGATTGATCACAGGTAAACAATATGCTGTCTCTGCCTTCGAGCTTCATTCCCTCTATCGCCTCCTGCGGCAGTGTTACAA
>JAJBUC010000031.1 GCA_020860545.1 Oscillospiraceae bacterium
TTTTGTACAACCCATTTAATATTTTTTGTTATAAACATTGGTCCCCTGTTGGTAAAAAAATTGTTGCGGTTTTTTTGATGTAAATCTTATTTTTGCAGCAATTCTTTGATGCAGGACGGACAGACATTTTTGCCCTTAAAGTTGATAATGTCGCGCGCATCGTCGCAAAAAATGCAGGCCGGCTGATATTTTTTCAGTACGATGGACGCACCGTCCACATAAATCTCCAGCGAGTCTTTCTCCGCAATATCCAATGTATGCCGCAGCTCGAAGGGGAGCACAATCTTCCCGAGCTCATCGACTTTCCTCACAATAACGGTTGTCTTCATGATTGTTCTTCCTTTCCGTAAAATCCCATATAATGACTGCTTTGTCTAGAAACTGACATAATTATAACACATGGTATATAAAAGTCAATCATTTTTTTGGAAATTTAACGTGCATGATTGATAGAGGCTTGTCATATAGTTTTTAAAACGGATGGAGGTGGACGGTTTGGCTATGGCGGTCATCTGGACAGGGATGGTGGTGGTCTCTGTCTTGTGCGGTATTTTCTTAGGGACGGGGGACGCGGTGGCAGCCGCCGCAGTGTCGGGCGCTTCGGAGGCGGTCAAGCTCTGTCTCTCCATGGCGGGCATGCTCTGCCTTTGGACCGGCGTGATGGAGGTGATGAAGCGGGCGGGGCTCTCGCGGGGGTTATCCCGCCTGCTGCGTCCGGTCATCCGGCGGCTCTACCCGGATTTCGCGCGCGATCCGGAGGTCATGGAGAGCATCTCGGCCAACGTATCGGCAAACCTTTTGGGGCTGGGCAACGCCGCCACCCCGCTGGGAATTCAGGCGGCGAAGCGGATGAGCAAGCGCAGTCCCGGCGTCGCGTCGAACAGCCTGTGCATGCTGGTGGTCTGCAATACGGCGTCCATTCAGCTGATTCCGACCACCATCGCGAGTGTCCGCGCGGGTGCGGGCTCCGCCGCGCCCTTTGATATCCTGCCTGCGGTTTGGCTCGCGTCGGGCATCTCGGTCTGCACCGGTATCGCCGCGGCCAAGGTGCTCGGAAGGGTCTGGAGGCGGTAGTGCAGGGCGTGTTTCAGCTTCTGGTCCCCGCGCTGATCGCCATCATTGCGGTGGTCGCGCTCACGCGCAAGGTGGATGTCTACGACGCGCTGATTCATGGCGCGGGCGAGGGGCTGGGCATCCTTATTAAGATTGTCCCCGCCCTCATTGCTCTGCTGACGGCGGTGTACATGCTGCGCGCGTCGGGCGCGCTGGAGCTTGTGGGGCAGGCGCTCGCGCCGGTTTTGAGCAGGCTGGGCATCCCGGTAGAAACCGTCGCGCTGCTTCTGGTGCGCCCCATCAGCGGCAGCGCCGCGCTGGGGGTGGGCGCGGAGCTGATTGCCTCCTACGGGCCGGACTCCCTCATCGGGCGTACCGCCGCCGTGATGCTCGGGTCAACCGAGACTACCTTTTATACCATCGCCGTTTATTTCGGCGCAGCCGGTATCGTCAAAACGCGCTACGCCGTCCCCGCGGCCCTCTGCGCCGATCTCGCCGGCTTTATCGCCGCCGCATGGGCGGTGCGGGTGATCTTTTATTAAAATTGCGAAAACGGTACAATCCGTCCGGTTGTACCGTTTTTTTCTGCCCAAAATGCGTTATTTTTCCTCGTGCTGATCCGGATGGGGGCCGCCAAACTTCTGAGTGTCACTCAGGCAACCTATTCGAGATATGAAACCGGAAAATTAGACATTCCCAGCCAATCTCTGGTGCGGCTTGCGCAGCACTATCAAACAAGCGTGGATTATCTGGTCGGACTGACGGATTGCACCAAGCCATATCCCAAAAGCACCCGTTGATGTTCTCCGCCTGTACTTCTTATTGTGGGGGTTCCCCGTGCCCTCTGCGGGCGTGTCCCTGTTGTTTCGCCTGCTCGGCGGGAGGCAGGGCTCCGCCCTGCACCCTTACGGGGGAACGGGGGCCCGGCGGTTGTCGCTCTTATGATAGCGGCAAAAATTGAAAACAGCCCCTCGGGTTCAGCAATCATAAATGTAAAGTCCGGCTGCCGCCCCACGACTAAGGTGGTGCCCCAAGCCTGTTCGCAGCAGCCTTTGACAATATGCCTGCACAACCGCCACGGATGCCAACGTATACTGATTGCCACTACATGCACGCCAACAGGGATAGCGAGCATCCGTGGCGGATTGTTGGCACGAAAGAAAAACGCAACTACTCACAAGCTTTGCCGGTTATCCATACCGAGGGGCGGCAGCCGGAGTTACAAGGTTGCTGGCTATTAAACCGAAGTCCTGAGCATTTTCAATGATGCAGACCACCGAAAACCGTACACCGCCCTCTCCCGTCCCCCCGTAAAGGGTGCAGGGCGGAGCCCTGCCTCCCGCCGAGCAGGCGAAAAAAAGGGACACGTCTGCAACTGGCAAGGGGCAAGGGGAAATGTACAGGCGTACGACGTTAAACCAAATAAAACTCCGGCATGGCCCGCTGCCATGCCGGAGTTTTACTGTATTGCCTACTCCGTGATAATCTCTGCTCCCTCCGGCGGGGCGGTGGGGACGGTCTCGGTGCTGGTGGTCAGTGTACTGTTGCCGGTTATATCGATTCTGCCGACGTATTCGCCACGCAGGGCGATGTGGAAATTGGTCTCTTCCGGGGTATAGGAGCAGTCAAACAGGAGCTGCGGCATGGAGAGGAAGGAGAGGGAGGTGTAGTAGGAAAAATAGTAGTTGTCGGAATTCATCAGGCAGGACAGGTCGACGTTCCCGGAGGCGGTCAGGCCTGTCAAAACACCGTCCTCCACCGTTGCGTCCAAGTTAAATTTCATGCTCGGCAGCTTGGAGGAGCCAAGCAGGACACTGCGGATGTTGTCGCTGGTCAGCAGGCCGTTTTTATAGGCCGACGTCAGGACAGAGACGAGGTCCGCGTCCGTCGTATAGGTGGTGACGCCCTTGGCGGTGCTCTCCTTGAGCACGTCGTCGCCGAACACCATAGCCAGCAGAGCGGCGTATGTCTGCGCGCCGGTGTAGCAGTCGGTTTCATAGGAAAAGTCGGTCATCGCGATGGCGATATCGGCGACCGTCGGCATCGTCAGCGCGGATGTTTCTACGCCCGGGCCCTCAATGGCGTACCACGCATCGGCCGGGGTTTCCAGCAGGTCGCTGTAGATACTCGCCTGGATATACACGGTATCGCTCTCGCTGTTGTAGATCACGCTGTTTGTCTGTCCGGAGAGCAGGCCCAAAACTTCCTGTATTGTATCCGGCATAATCGTGGCGAGTGTGTCCTGCATGTCGCCCCAGTCAAAGTTGGTGGTCGAGTCCATGCTGTAGTTGTTGCCGCAGGACAGGGTGCTGGAGCTGGCGGTGTATGTGGCGGTGTCATTTTCCTCCTCGCCGTAAAGGGTGGCGGCGTAGGTGACGGTACTGTCGGTGGCATAGGTCTGCGCGGGGTCGAGCGTGGGGATCGCGGCAAGCAGGGCGTTCATATGCGTAAAGTCCGCGTTGATTTCCGCCTGCAGCGACACCATGTCGCTTAGGGTAATGAGGCTATAATACCAGCTGCGCCGGGTTGTATACCCCAGCGCCTCCGCCACGGCGCTCACGGGGAGGTATGCGCTGCCGGAGACAAGCACCGGCGCGGTCGCCATGGTGACGGTTTTGGTGCTGCCGCCGCCGGTATAGGCAAGCTGTGTTTCGCCGATGGTGAAGGAGAAGGCGTCGCCGTTTGCATACGCGGCGCGGATGCTGCCGCTGTCATAGCTGACGGTAGCGCCCAGCTGCTCAAAAAACGCGCGGGCGGGGACCATGATTTCCTCGTCCAGTTCAAGGGGCGCGGCGTCGCCAAAGTCCAGATAGGCACCGTTGAGCTTGACATTCGCGCCGTAAGGATAGGGCATGCCCATATCCGCCTTTTCCTCGGCCAGATAGCTGTCCCACTCCGAGTAGTAGTCATCGTAGTAGTAGTCGTAGTCCTCCGTTCCCGCTTCTACGATGTTGCCGTCACCGTCAACGGAGACATAGCCATAGCCGGAGCCATAGACCACTGCGCCTGTTGTCGCAGATGTGTTGTTTTCGCTGTACCAGCTGTAGTAATCATCATAATATGCTTCGCTGTAGCTCCAGGCATACGCGCTGTATGCGTTCCAGTAGTCGTCCCACTGGTCATACGTCCAGTCCGCAGCCTCGTCGCGCTGCTCCTGCGTCCAATCCCGGTAGGGACCGTATTGCGCGTACAGATTTTCGGTGGACGTGTCGGCGGTGTCTTCCGCGCCAACGGCGGGGAACACGCCTGCGAGCAGTGCGGTAGAGAGGACAATTGCTGCAATCTTTTTCATATCATTCCGCCTCCTGTATTTTTGCCCACTGCGGGGCGTTGCGCTTCATTTGCCGGGAACTTTCCTCGCATACAGTCTACCATATCAAATTCTGAAAGTCCAGCTATTTCCAAGGGTAAGGCGCAAAAAAAGCGGGTCACCACGTGACCCGCTTGCGCAGGAGGGAGAGGGGAGGCACGGCGCGCGGCAGGCGGAGGGAAAACGCCATCTGGGGCGTGCGCACCTCGGCAAGCGGCGTGCCGTCCGCGTCCGCGAGGGCCGTGACGGGCACTGCCGTCGGCGGGATATCGGGGCCGATGAGCTCAAGCGTGTCGCCCACCGCAAACTTATTGCGCAGAGAGCAGCGGGCAAGGCCCTGTTCATCGCAGGAGAGGACGAGGGCCATCACCTGCCAGTCGCGGATATACCGCCCGTCCTCTGTGTACTGCCCCGGCTCGCCGAAATAGAAGCCGGTGGCGTAGGGGCGGTGGCTGACCTTCTCCACCTCGTCGCGCCACTGCCGCGCAAGGGGCTTGCCGGACTGGGCGGCGTCCAGGGCGTGGCGGTAGGCCCCGGTCACCACGGCTGCATAGTAGGCGCTCTTGGCCCGCCCCTCAATTTTCAGGGAGTCCACACCCGCCGCCAGAAGCGCGGGGATGTGGTCGATCATGCACATATCGCGGGAGTTGAGGATATACGCGCCGTCCGCATCCTCGCCGATGGGGAAATATTCGCCGGGGCGCTTCTCCTCCACGAGCGCGTACTTGTAGCGGCAGGGCTGGGCGCATGCGCCGCGGTTGGCGTCCCGTCCGGTCATGTAATTGGAGAGCAGGCAGCGCCCGGAGTAGGACACGCACATCGCGCCGTGCACAAAGGCCTCCAGCTCCAGCGCGGGGGGCGTTTTGGCGCGGATTTCGGCGATCTCCGCAAGGGATAATTCCCGCGCGAGCACCACGCGCGTTGCGCCCAAATCGTGCCAAGCGGCGGCGGTGAGATGATTGACGACGCTCGCCTGGGTGCTCACGTGGACGTCGAGCCTGGGGGCATATTGCTTTGCGAGGGTGAGCACGCCGAGATCGGAGACGATGACGGCGTTTACCCCCGCCGCATCCAGAAAGGCGAGCCAATCGGGGAGCGCCGCGAGTTCCGCCCCGCGCGGCATGGCGTTGCAGGCCGCGTAGACCTTCGCGCCCCGCGCCCGGCAGGCCGAGACCGCCTGCGTGAGCGCATCCCGCGAAAAATTACCCGCGAAGGAGCGCAGGCCGAAATCCTGGCCCGCTAGGTACACGGCGTCCGCGCCGTAGGCAAGGGCCATCTCCAGCCGTTCCATATCCCCCGCAGGGGCAAGCAGCTCTGCAGCCATGTGTTTGCTCCTTTTTGTTACTGCTTGAGGAAGCTCTGCTGCTCGGCCAGCGTCTTGAAGTAGTGGTGCGTGCCGTCATCCCCAAGGGCGTAGTAATAGTAGGATTCCTGCGCCGGATTGAGCGCCGCGTTGATCGCCACCATGCCGGGGTTGGCGATCGGGCCGGGCGGCAGGCCCTGATGCAGATAGGTGTTATAGAGGCTATCCACGTCGGTGTAGTCCGCCACCGTGACAATGCGCCCCGTGACGTAGTAGATGCTCGCGTCGATCTGGAGGTAGCCGTTCGTCGCGGCGGAGGGGTTGTCGAGCCGGTTATAGATGACCGAGGCGATGCGCTTCTGGTCGGTGCCGTCGGTCTCCTTTTCGATCAGGGAGGCGATGGTGAGAATCTCGCGCAGCGAATACCCCTTTTCCTCCGCCTGCGCGCGCAGCTCGTCGGTTACCACCGCGTCAAAGCGCAGGAGCATCTTGTTGAGAATATTCACCGGGTCTTCCCCGCAGTAGAAGGTATAGGTGTCGGGGAAGAGATAGCCCTCCAGCCGCGTCGGGTCGCCGAGGGCGATGTCCTGCAGGAAGGAATACTTAAACGCGTAGTTGGCAGCCGTATCCTCCAGCTTGGCAACGGTCGAGACGCCGGACTCCTCCAGCTTTTCGAAGATCTGCGCCTCGGTCATGCCCTCCGTGATCACCACGTCGGTGGTCGTGCGGTTCGCGGAGCTTTTGCCCATGCTGCTGATGAGCGCGCGGTAATCCATGTCGGTATTGAGCTCGTAGGTTCCGGCGGTGAGCTTTTCGTCCCGCTCCACGTGGGTGAAGGCGCAGAACAGCTTGAAGACGCTCTTATACTCAATCAGCCCGTTGTCCTTCAGAATATCCGCGACCTCGGAGACGGTTGCCCCCTCCTCCACGGTAAATACGGCGGTATAGGGGGCTTTGTTCAGCGCGAGCATATCCCCCGCGCACAGCCAGATGATGCCGGCCAGAATCGCCGAAAAGCCGATGATCAGCACCAGATAGATCGCGGCTTCGAACCCGCTCATCGGTTTTTTGCGCGCTTGCCCGCGGGACTGCGGCTGACGCGCGCGCGACGGCGCGGGGCGGCGGGCTTCTTCCCGCGCACCGCGCTGGGAGGAACTGCGGCGCGGCCGGTTCTCGGATTCGTGTTCAGACATGGGAACAACTCCTATAATACGTTGACTTGTTTGGTACTTATTATGACAGGTTTGCCGGTGTGGTGCAAGCTAATTTTTTCCTGGCTGTACGTCTTGCAAGGGGAGGCCCCTTGTCTGTTGCGGGCCTGTCCCTTTTTTCGCCCGCCGCGCAGCTGAAAAAAGGGACAGGCCACAAATATAAAAGAAGAACCCTCTCCGCAGGAAGCACCGGTGAACCACATTTTAACCTCCGGCATAGTATGAGCCAGATAAAGCAAGTGAGGTGAAAAGTATGTGTTGTAACAACGGCGGATGGGGCGGCGGCAGCGGCTGCATGTGGATTATCCTGATCCTCATCCTGGTCTGCTGCTGCGGCTGCGGCGGCGGAAGCTGCGGCGGTGGCTGCGGTTGTGGCTGTGACGGCTGCGGCTGTGGCTGTGGCTGCGGCAAGCGTGGCTGCAAAGACGACAGTGGCTGCTGCTAAAAACCGTCTACTTAGAACGACTTGCGGAAAGAGCGGAGCCATTGGCTCCGCTATTTCGCATATCGTGATTTATG
>JAJBUC010000117.1 GCA_020860545.1 Oscillospiraceae bacterium
CGGCAGGAGACCCGGCTTCCCGGTCGGCTCTGTCTGCTCCATTGTCCCACTGGGAGCGACCGGGTCTACCGGGGCGACCGGCCCAACGGGCCCCACCGGGGCGACCGGGGCGGCGGGCACCGGCACCACCGGGCCGACAGGCCCCACCGGGGCGACGGGGGACACCGGTGCAGCGGGAGCGACCGGGGCGCAAGGCACAGTCGGGCCAACGGGAGATACAGGCCCCACGGGGGACACCGGCGCAACAGGGGAAACCGGCGCAACAGGGGATACCGGGCCCACCGGGGAAACCGGCGCAACCGGTGATACCGGCCAAACGGGGGACACCGGGCCCACGGGGGATACCGGCGCGATAGGAGATACCGGCCCCACGGGGGATACCGGCCCGACAGGGGATACCGGTCCGACCGGGCCGACGGGGGACACCGGTGCGACGGGAGATACCTGTCCGACCGGGCCGTCGGGCACCGGCGGGCTCGGCGTGTTTGAATATACCAACGTGCTCGGCAGCGTCGAGCTCACAATCAGCTACAACGAGGGCGGAGGGAATAACCAGGCAATCGCGGGGCTGATCTTCGTCGCCGGGGACGCGATTACGGTAAGCGATATCGGCTGCTATGTCTTCCAGACGGGTGCCGGAACCGGGAGCTTCCAGATGGCGATTCTGCAGCCCCTCAGCAGCACCCAGGCACAGGTCGTCGCCGTCACGGATGTGGTCACATCCATCACGGCGGGCTATTTTGAACTGCCGCTGACCGGGTCAATCGGGCTCGGCGAAAAGGGGATTTACTACCTCGCCGTTTACAACCAGATCAACGGCTCCCTTTTGGGGGGCACCACCGGCGGCATCCAGTCCACAGTGGAAGCGCCGCCCATCAACTTCCGCGTGCAAAACATCAGCGGCTTTACGCTCGGCGATGTGCTCAGTACCAGCGACGTCAGCCTGAATATAACGCCCTGGCTTGTGGTCAATGAATAAGGCGATGGCCCGTTGCAGTGATCAGTATCGGTGCTGCCAGACCGCCATGGATACCGACGATCCCCGCTCACGTGCAGGTGTGGCGGACAGGACGAGATGGTATCTGTGGCGGTGAACTATCGTTGTTGGGACACATGCAGATCTTTTTTAGCAGGACTCCTTTGGTTGTGTTGGGGGTGGTTGGGGTGTATACTAAAAATAGGTGATTATTTATGAGACAAAATGTGTTATGCCCGGTTTGCGAAAAACACACGTTTGAGTGGGAAAATGATTTTGACATCTGTCCTGTTTGCGGGTGGGAGAAGGACGGCGTACAAGGGGCGGATTATGATTATTGGGCTGGCGCTCACGAGTTGACCGTCAATGAAAGCAAGTTGTTTTTTTCCCTTTCACAGGATTTACAGAAAAAAGATGCTTTGCGGAACTTAGAGAAATACCATAGGGAAATTCGGGCGAAAATTTACTCGAACTATAGAGATATTGATTATCGCATTGATGGCGACAAAATAAGGAATGAGCTATATCATGAACAGTTGAGATATATGGACGCAATCAATCGACTTGCAAAGAGCATATAACTTCCCCGCCCATTGTATACTGATTGCGATCGGCGCAAGGCATTCTGCGGCGGTCTGGTTCATGAGCGCCATAACCGTCCCCTGCACCCCGCCGCGCAGGCGGAAATTGGGGACAAGCCGTCGGGAGGAGCAGGAGGAACCCCTCGGAAAGGTACTGCGATTGCAGCAATTTTGTGTTGGCATTTCCCCATTCTCATGATAATATGGATATAACAATATTGAGTGGGAGAAATGGATATGACATATAGATCAGATATTGAAATTGCCCAGGCGACCCCGATGAAGCATATTCGAGATATTGCCAAAACCGCCGGTGTGCCGGAAGAAGCGCTCGAGCAGTACGGCAACTACAAGGCCAAGGTGGACTACAGCCTGCTCGACGACCTGGCGGACAGGCCGGACGGCAAGCTGGTGCTGGTCACCGCCATCAACCCCACCCCGGCGGGGGAGGGCAAGACCACCACCACCATCGGCCTGTCCGACGGCCTGCGGAAAATCGGCAAGCGGTCCATCGTCGCGCTGCGCGAGCCGTCCCTCGGGCCGGTGTTCGGCGTCAAGGGCGGCGCGGCGGGCGGCGGCTATGCGCAGGTGGTGCCGATGGAGGACATTAACCTGCACTTTACCGGCGACTTCCACGCCATCGGCGCGGCGAACAACCTGCTCGCCGCGATGATCGACAACCACATCTTTCAGGGCAACAGCCTGAATATCGACGTGCGGCGCATCACATGGAAGCGCTGTGTCGACATGAACGACCGGCAGCTGCGCAGCATCGTCTGCGGCGTCGGCGGGCGGGTCAATGGCATGCCGCGCGAGGACGGGTATGATATCACCGTCGCGTCCGAGGTCATGGCGGTGCTGTGCCTGGCAACGAGCGTCACAGATCTCAAAAACCGCCTTGCGCGCATCATCGTCGGCTACACCAGAGAGGAGCAGCCGGTCACGGTCGGGGCGCTGCATGCGCAGGGGGCGATGGCGGCGCTCCTGAAGGACGCGCTCAAGCCCAATCTGGTGCAGACCCTCGAGGGTACGCCCGCCATGATCCACGGCGGCCCGTTTGCCAATATCGCCCACGGCTGCAACTCCGTGCTTGCCACGCGCATGGCCCTCAAGCTCGGTGAGTACTGCGTCACCGAGGCAGGCTTCGGCGCGGATCTCGGCGCGGAGAAGTTCCTCGATATCAAATGCCGCATGGCGGGGCTGCAGCCGTCCGCGGTCGTCATCGTCGCGTCCGTGCGCGCGCTCAAGCACCACGGCGGCGCGGAAAAGGCCGCGCTGGGCGGCGAGAATCTGGAGGCGCTGGAGCGGGGGCTGCCGAATCTCCTGCAGCATGTGGAGAATATCACAAAGGTGTTCGGCCTGCCCGCCGTGGTCGCCATCAACAGATTCCACACCGATACCGAAGCGGAGCTGCGGCTGGTGGAGGAAAAGTGTAAGGCGGTCGGGGTCAACGTGGCCCTCTCCGAGGTCTGGGGCAAGGGCGGAGAGGGCGGCACGGCCCTCGCCGAAGAGGTGGTGCGCCTCTGCGAGACGCCCGCCCGGTTTGACTACGCCTATGACGTGAACGACTCGATTGCGGAAAAGCTCCGGGCCATCGTGACCAAAATCTATCACGGCAGGGGCGTGGAGCTGACCCCCGCCGCGCAAAAGCAGGCGGCGCAGTTGGAGGCGCTCGGCTTTGGCGGCCTCCCCGTCTGTGTGGCGAAGACGCAGTACAGCTTTTCCGATAACCCGGCCTTGCTGGGCGCGCCGCAGGATTTCAAGGTCACCGTGCGCAGCCTCAAGGTCTCTGCAGGCGCGGGCTTCCTTGTGGCCCTCACCGGGGACATCATGACCATGCCGGGGCTGCCGAAGGCACCCGCTGCAGAGCGGATCGACATCGACGAGACCGGGAAAATCAGCGGCCTGTTTTAACCCGGCACAAAAATAACGAGCGGGACAGATGAATGATCAATCAGAGCGATTTTTATGTCGCTCTGATTTTTTATGCAGTGAAAAGGGCGTACAAACGTAACGTAATCTGTAAAGTTATACTTGACAGCCGCAATAAGTGCGTATATAATAAAAGATACCAACGGTCGGTTTTTAGTATGGGGGGAATATCATGCCAAGAAAAAACCATCCCAGGCAAACGATAGAAAACATCATCTCCATTTCCGCAAAGCTGTTTGCTGAACAGGGATATGACAGGACAAGCATGCAGGACATTGTGGATGCCTTGGGCATGTCAAAAGGCGCAATTTTTCATCACTTTCATTCGAAAGAAGATATTTTTCATGCGGTCATGGAAAGGCAGTTTGAACAGATCATAGAAACCGTAGATCAGTGGCTCGCTGAAATGCACGGACTGACAGCGCAGGAAAAGCTGAGATGCTTACTGAAACGGAATCTAACGGATGAAAAGGTCATCAAAGACTCCGGCAATATGATCACAAGCGCAATAGGAAGCCCGCATCTCAAGCTGGCGTTTATACAGGACAATTTGAAAAAACTGGCCCCGATCATCGCAACTGTTATACGGGAAGGCATGGAAGATGGAAGCGTTGTCACAGCGTTCCCGGATGAATGCGCAGAGGGGTTTTTGCTGCTTTTTAACTTTTGGTGTGATACGGATTTATTTCAGGGCGATTTGCCTGCAGTTCGTAAGCGCCTGCAATTTTCACAGCATCTGATGCGGCAAGTGGGGGTTGACATCGTAGAAGATGCGACCATAGAAGCCATAATGGCTTCTATGGCTAAATTGTAGACAGAAGGGATCAATGTAAAGTGACTCCAATTTTGAAACTGACAGCGGGGAAAGCGATTCTACATACACTGGCCGCGCTCGCGCTCGTGATCGTGTCACAGGCGATCAGTTCTCTCGTTTTTGTCGTTCTATCGCAAGGGTACATTGCGGAAATTCTATACGCAGTATTCCGCATTGTCCTGTTATATGTATTGCTGTCGTGGTACTGCAAAAAAATACTCCACATTACGTTGGGAGACTGCCGGGTTTCAAAGCCAAATACGCTTTGGGTCTGGGTGTTGTGTGCCATTGCGCTTCCGCTGTGTGTTTCGGGATTTTTCATTTTGTTTACACAGGGGACGTTTCAGGTTTCAAGCATGGAGACCGGTCAGGTTTTGGGCCAGCTTGTAACAGCAATATTTGGGGTATGTCTTGCAGCCGGTATCACAGAGGAACTGGTGTTTCGTGGCGTGATCATGCGCATCCTAGAGGCTCGTTGGGGAAAACTGGTGGCAATCGTTGCGCCTTCTATGGTGTTTGGGCTATTACATATCGGTAATATGCAAACGCCTAACATAGCAGATATTCTGATTCTTTTGCTTGCCGGAACCAGCGTAGGCGTCATGTTTTCCGTGATCACATACCAGAGCAACTCCATATGGCCGAGCACGATCGTACATGGCATTTGGAATCTAATCATCATCGGCGGCATACTGAATATCGGCGTTACCCACGAGGGGGTGAATCTCTTCACCTACACATTGCGCAGTGAATCCGTGTGGTTAACAGGCGGCTCTTTTGGAATTGAAGCTTCCGTTCCCGCCATCGTCGGGTACTGGCTTGTTATTTTCTTAGCTTGCAGCATGAACAAAAGAAAAACCCCGCATTCGGGTGGTGCATCGAAGCGGATGAAAAGCCGGACTGTGTAGACATAAGCGGCGGGTTTGACTGACCATCAAACCCGCCGCCGTGTTTTCTTTCACACAATTTGCAGTCTTTCGCGTACCACAACCGCTTCATTGTAAAAGCGCAAGGAGCTCCGCTTCGGTGAGCACCGGGACGCCGAGCGCCTGCGCTTTTGTGAGCTTGGAGCCCGCCGC
Organism: Oscillospiraceae bacterium; assembly: GCA_020860545.1. GTDB lineage: Bacteria > Bacillota > Clostridia > Oscillospirales > Oscillospiraceae > JAJQEJ01. Next base: position 5,383 of record JAJBUC010000117.1, read on the forward strand.
GTCCCCCGCCACAACGTAGGAGGTTTTTTTGGAGACGGAGCCGGAGACCTTGGCACCGAGCGCCTCGAGCCGCGCGCCCGCCTCCTCCCGCGTCAGGGTTTCGAGGGTGCCGGTGAGGACAAAGGTCTGCCCGGCGAGCTTGTCGCCCTTCGGTGCCTCGCGGCTTTCCATGTTGACCCCGGCCTCCCTGAGCCGGTCGAGCAGGAGCCGGTTCTGCGAGTTTTGGAACCAGGCTGCAAGGCTGCGCGCCGTAATGTCGCCGATATCGGGTACCGCCGTCAGGTCCTCCTGCGCCGCCGTCATGAGCGCGTCCAGCGAGCCGAAGCGCGCGGTGAGCGCCCGCGCCGCCTTCTGCCCCACCTGCCGGATGCCAAAGCCAAAGAGCAGGCGGCTCGCGTCGTTTTCCTTCGAGCGCGCAATGGCGGCGAGCAGGTTCTCCGCCGATTTTTTGCCCATCCGGTCCAGCGCGGCGACCGCGTCGGCATTGAGATGGTACAGGTCCGCAAAGCCGCGCACCATGCCCGCGCCGACCAGCGACTCCACGACGGCGGGTCCGAGCCCCTCGATATCCATCGCGTCGCGGGAGGCGAAATGGGTCAGGCGGCGCAGGAGCTGCGCGGGGCACTCCGTGCCGGTGCAGCGCAGGTGCGCCCCGTCCTCGTCGCGCTCCGCCGGAGCGCCGCAGACCGGGCAGACGGCGGGCATGGTATACGGCACCGTCCCCGCCGGGCGCTTCTCCGTCACAACCGAGAGGATCTCGGGGATGATTTCGCCCGCCTTCTGTACCACCACCGTGTCGCCGAGGCGGACGTCCTTCTCGGTGATAAAGTCCTGATTGTGCAGCGTCGCGTTGGACACCGTCGTCCCCGCGAGGCGCACCGGCTGCAGCACCGCCTTCGGGGTCAGCACGCCCGTGCGCCCGACCTGAATGACAATCTGCTCCACCACCGATTCCCGCTGCTCCGGCGGGTATTTAAAGGCCACCGCCCAGCGGGGGAATTTTGCCGTCCTGCCCAGCACCTCGCGCTGGTTCAGGTCGTTGACCTTGATGACGGCGCCGTCGATATCAAACGGGAACGCCTCCCGCGTCTCGCCAATACGCACCACCTCTGCGCACGCCGCCTCTATGTCGGCGCAGGGATAATGCGCAATCACCTTGAACCGCTGCTGCGCGAGATACGCCAGCGTCTCCGCGTGGGAGGCGAAGCCGCGCCCCTCGGCAAGCTGGATGTTGAACACCGCGATATCCAGCTTCCGCTCCGCCACAATTTTCGGGTTGAGCTGCCGCATGGTGCCGGCGGCGGCGTTGCGCGGATTGGCAAAGAGCGGCTCGCCGCCGCGCTCCCGCTGCTCGTTCAGGGCGCGGAACACGGTTTTGGGCATATAGATCTCCCCGCGGACGGTGAGGCGCGCGAGGGCGTCGGGCAGGCGCAGGGGGATGGACTTGACCGTCCGGAGGTTTTCGGTGATATCCTCCCCCACGCGGCCGTCGCCACGGGTCGCGCCGCGGACAAACACGCCGTGCTCGTACTCCAGCGCCACCGAGAGCCCGTCCACCTTCGGTTCCACAATGTAGGAAGGGCCGTCCACCGCCGCGCGCACGCGGCGGTCAAAGTCAAGCAGCTCCTCGTTGGAAAACGCGTCCTGCAGGCTCTCCATCGGCCCGCGGTGGTCCACCGGAGCAAAGCCCTCCGCCGACTGCCCGCCCACCCGCCGGGGGGGGGAGTCGGGGGACGCGAGGTCGGGGTGCGCTGCCTCCAGCTCCTCCAGACGGCGCATTTTTCGGTCGAAGTCGAAGTCCGAGAGGGTGGGCGCGTCCAATGTGTAATACTGATAGTTCGCCTCCTCCAGCTCTTTGCGGAGCAGGGCGATTTCCTCCTGTGGGTGCATGAATGGCCTCCTTATTTGCATGCCTGTTACTTCTGATATAGGGGGTTCCCCTTGCCCTCTGTGGGCTTGTCCTGTTTT
>JAJBUC010000064.1 GCA_020860545.1 Oscillospiraceae bacterium
ATGCTATAATATAAAATAGTAACTTGAATTACAAAAAATAGAAATAAGGAGTGACGCGAGATGGATAAGTCCATGATACAGAAGGAGTATAAGCTGTACATTAACGGGCAATGGAAGGAGGCTTCTGACGGGGCACATCTGAGTACATATTGTCCGGCAAACGGCGAAAAGCTTGCGGATATTGCCGAGGCAACCAAGCAGGACGTTGACGACGCGGTAAAGGCGGCGCGGCACGCGTTTCAAACCTGGCGGCACAGCACGGCAAGTGAGCGGGCGGATGTCCTGCTGAAAATCGCCGATGTGATCGACGAAAACGCGGCGCACTTCGCCATGGTAGAGTCATTGGAAAATGGCAAGCCGTTGCGTGAGACAAGCGCTGTGGACGTGCCCCTTGCGGCAAAGCATTTCCGTTATTTCGCGGGTGCAATCCTGGCTGACGAGGGCACCGCCACCATGCTCGACGACAACACGCTCAGCCTCATCCTGCGCGAGCCGATCGGCGTGGTCGGGCAGATTGTACCGTGGAACTTCCCATTCCTGATGGCGGCGTGGAAGCTTGCGCCTGTGCTGGCAAGCGGCTGCTGCACAGTGATTAAGCCATCAAGCATGACCTCGCTGAGCGTGCTGGAGCTTGCGCGCCTGACACATGGGATTGTGCCGGACGGTGTGTTCAACGTCATTACCGGTGCGGGCGGGAAATCAGGCAATTTTATGCTCGAGCATCCAGGCTTCAACAAGCTGGCATTTACCGGCTCTACCGAGGTGGGATACAGCGTCGCCAAGGCGGCGGCGGAGCGCCTGATTCCCGCGACATTGGAGCTCGGCGGCAAGTCCGCCAACATCTTTTTCCCCGACTGCCAGTGGGATCTGGCGATGGACGGTCTGCAGATGGGAATTCTCTTCAATCAGGGGCAGGTCTGCTGTGCGGGCTCCCGTGTCTTCGTACATGAGGATATTTATGACCGGTTTGTCGAGGAAGCGGTGAAAGCGTTTGACAAGGTGAAGGTGGGCCTGCCGTGGGAGATGAGTACCCAGATGGGCTCGCTTGTCTCAGAGGGCCAGCTGCAAAAGGTACTTTCCTATGTGGAGATTGCCAAGCGCGAGGGTGCGATCATCGCCTGTGGCGGCGTCCGTGTGGACGAGGGTGAGCTGAAAAACGGCGCGTTTATACGGCCAACACTCATCACCAACGCCACAAACGACATGCGCGTCTGCCGTGAGGAGATTTTTGGGCCGGTTGCCTCTGTGATCAGGTTTAAGGACGAGCAGGAGGTCATTGCACTTGCCAATGAGAGTGAATACGGCCTCGGCGGTGCGGTGTGGACGCGGGATATCAACCGTGCCCTGCGGGTGGCCCGCAGCATTGATACGGGCCGCATGTGGGTGAACACCTACAACGCCATTCCGGAGGGCGCGCCTTTCGGCGGTTATAAGACCTCCGGCATCGGCAGGGAGACGCATAAGGTTATCATGGAGAACTATTCGCAGATGAAGAGCATCATGGTCAACCTGTCCGAGACACCCTCCGGATTTTACAAATAAATAGCGAAGACGCCGGTTCATTGTGAACCGGCGTCTTATTTATGATAGCCGCAGTCGTGGGTCGATACGCTGGTTGATGATATCCGCGATAAAATTGGTGGCGACAACCAAAAAGGCGATGAACACGACGATCGCCTGCACCACTGGGTAGTCGCGGCCCGAGATGGAGGAGAGCAGCAGGCGCCCAAGACCGGGGATAGAGAAAACCTGTTCCACCACAATGCTGCCGGCAATGATATCGGCGAGGGTCATGGCGAGAAAGGTGATAATGGGGACAATTGCATTGCGCAGCGCATGGCGGCGCAGTGCGCCATAGCGGGTATTCCCTCGGGCGTACGCGGTGCGGATATAATCCTGCTCCATTTCGGCTGCAATGCTGCCGCGCAGCATTTTAATGGTCATGGCGCTTTTTGGAAGCGCGATGGCAAGCGCGGCAAAAAAGAGGTAGATAAAATGGCCAAGCGGGTCGGCCTGAAAGGAAACATAGTTTCCGGGGGCGAACAGCTTGAGCATAATTCCAAAGACATAGCAGAAGAGGATCCCCGTAAAAAACGGCGGGATCGACATGATCACCTGATTGACGGGGGTGAGGATCCTGTCGAGCAGGGTGTCCTCGCGTTGCGCCAGCAGAAGGCCCAACGGAAAGGAGATCACCAGCACCAGCAGGAAGGTGATGGCGCTTAACGTAAGGGTTACGGGGATTTTGTCCCGCAGCAGGGCGGAGACCGGCGTGCTGTAGGTGTATGAGGTACCCGCGTCGCCGTGCAGGAAATTCCACAGCCAATCCCCATAGCGGACAAGCACGGGCCGGTTGAGGCCGAGCTCCTCCCGCAGTGCCTCCAATCGCTCCGGCGTGGCGCTGGTGCCGAGCATGCGGGTCGCCGGATCGCCGGGGATGATTTGAAAAGCGAGGAAGACAAGCAGGGAGACGGCGAACAGTGTGATCAGAAGCAGGAAAATTTTTTTGACCCAATAACGCATTCCCTGCCGCCCCCTCATAAGCCGGAGTGATTTTGAATGTCAGTTGTCCCTGCTTGCGGCAGAGGGGGAGCCCCCTGTGCCAGAAGCAGGGGAAAAAACGTGCGTTAACCCGTATAGTACACTTTGGACATATCAATTGCGTAGAGCGGGTAGTAGGTGTAGCCGCCCAGATTGCTGCGCATTGCCACCAGATCGCACAGATCCTGAATATAGAGATTCGCGGCCTGCTCGGTCAAAATTTCCTCACAGCGCTTATAGAGAGCAATCTGCGTCTCATCATCGGTGGCGCGCATGGCCGCCGCCAGCGTCTCATCGTATTCGGCGTTGGAGAAATTGCTGATATTGATATTGTCGGTGCTTGCGCTGCTGGAAAAACGCTCCAGCATGGCGCGGGCGGTCAGTGTTTTTGCGTCAAAGCCGATGATTGTCGTCTCATAGTTGCGGTTATTATAGACGTCCTCAAGCCAGGTGTTCATATCGACCTGCTGGATGGCCACGTTGACGCCGATGGCTTTGAACTGCTCTGCCACAACTTGCGCGGTGTCGATGTGCTGTGAGTAGTCGGGGACGGTGATGGTCAGGTCAAAGCCGTCCGGATACCCGGCTTCGGTGAGCATCTGCTTCGCTTTTTCCGGGTTGTAATCGTAGTAATCCGAGAGCTCCGGCATAAAATATTTCTGGAACGCGGGGTACATGCTGCTGCCGATGGCGGTACCCCGGCCATCCCCGGTGACGAGCATAATCGCGTCGCGGTCAATGGCGTGGGACAGGGCCTGACGTACTTCCAGCTGGTCGAGCGGCGCAACGGCGTTGTTGAGGTAGACCGCCTGCACCAGATTCATAGTGCCCTCCATCACATAGAAATTGTCGGAGAGTCCCGCCGACTGCGTGGTAGTGATGTGCGGGCAGATATCCAGCGCGCCGCTTTCCAGACTCATGGCGATGGTATCGGCGTTGCCGATAATCTGGAAGGTTACCTTGTCAAGGTAGGCGGGGGTGCCCCAATAGCCGTCGAACTTCTCCAGTACGACGCTCTCGAGCGGCGTGTGGGAGGCAAAGCGGAAGGGGCCTGTGCCGACGGGGTTTGCGCTGTCATAGTCCTGCGGAATAATCGCCACAGTCAGGTCGGCCAAAAATTCCGGGCTGGGACTGTTCAGATTGACGACAACGGTCTTGTCGTCTGTGGCTTCTACCGACTTCACGGCGGCAAACGCCGAAACCAGCGGTTCAGAGCGGTCTTTACCCATGCAGCGCTCCAGAGAATAGACAACATCCCCGACCGTAACGGCTGTTCCATTGTGGAAGAGAACATTGTCGCGGAGCGTAAAGACAAAGGTCGCTCCATCGTTCTCAATGGAATAGTCGCTGGCAACGGCGGGGATGAGAGTTCCGTCACTTGTGGGCTTCACAAGGCCCTCAAAGACATTAAATAGGACTTCTCTGGTTCCTGCCGCCTCCATATTGTGGGGGTCAAGACTGTCCTCTAAATCCTGAGCAATGCCGACGGTGACTTCACCGCCGGGAGTAGGCTCGGAATTGCTGGTCTCGGGGCTTCCGTCCGGTGACGCAGACGCGGGCGGCTTGTCGCCTGTGCAGGCGCACAGTGCAACAGCCAATAGCGTGGCCGTCAGCAGAATTGCGAGTGCGTTTCGAAAATGCTTCATGTTCGCAGTTCTCCTTTTTTCCTTGGAAGATCCAAGACATATTTAGTTGACAAAGAAAAGTATACTTCCTTTTTTATGAAATGGCAAGTAAAAATAATAAAAATTGCAATCTTCCCTTTTCAACACAAAAAGAGTGTGCTACAATACGGTACAATTCATAGCGGAGCGGGGTTTACGCCATGCGCATACGAAAGAACTACAATTTGATCATCGGCGGGAGCATAACGGCCATCGTCTGCGCTGTGACGATTGTCGGTTTCTTCTGGACGCCCTACGCGCCCGACGCGCAGGACATGCTCGCCCGCATGCAGGCGCCGTCGCTCCTGCATCTGCTGGGGACGGACAATCTGGGCCGGGATATCTTCAGCCGCGTGCTGACCGGCGCTGGCAATTCCATTGTCATTGCGGCGGCGACGGTGCTCATCGGGCTGGTGTTCGGGCTGCTCATCGGCGGCCTGACGGGCTACTTCGGCGGTTGGGCGGACGCTGTCTTGATGCGCATCTGCGACACCGTCACGTCCTTTCCTAGCGTGCTGCTCGCGCTGGTGCTGATCGGCATCATGGGCCCTGGCAAGACCAATGTCATTGTGGCGCTGGGGATTTTATTCATTCCCAGCTTTGCGCGTATCACGCGCGGTGAGGTCGCCCGCTGCCGGGCGCTTGACTATGTACAGAGCGCGCGGCTGATGGGGGTGTCCCACGCGCGGATTATCTTTGTGCATATCCAGCCCAACACCATGCCGGTGCTGCTCTCTACCATTGCCATCGGGGTGAACAACGCGGTGCTCGCCGAAGCGAGTCTGAGCTATCTGGGCATCGGCGTGCAGCCGCCGGAGGCCAGTTTGGGCCGGATGCTCTCCGAGGCGCAGGGGTATCTTTTTATCGCGCCGTGGTATGCGTTGGGGACGGGGGTATTCATTGTGCTGCTGATCCTTGGGTTCGGGCTGCTGGGCGAGGGCCTTTCCCGCCGGGAAGGGAGGCGATGATACATGCTGGATGTCAAAGATTTGGTGGTTTCCTTTCCGGCGCGGCCGGGGAGGGGCGCGGTAAACGGCATCAGCTTTCACATGGACGCGGGGGAACGGCTGGGCCTGGTGGGGGAATCCGGCTCCGGCAAGACGGTCACAGCGCTCACCATCGCGGGGCTGATACGGCGCAGTGACACGGTCACAACCGGCACCGTGCGTTTTATGGGGCAGGATATCCTCCACGCCGACCGGAAAACTTTGCGGCAGATACAGGGCAGGGAAATCGGCATGGTGTTTCAGGAGCCGATGACCAGTATGAATCCGCTCATGAAAGTGGGAAAGCAGGTGGAGGAGGGGCTGCTGCTGCACACCGCCCTTTCTGACGAAGCGCGCAGGGAAAGTGCACTTTCCGCCATTGCCGCAGCCGAATTATCGGAGCCGGAACGTATTTATAACGCCTATCCGTATCAGCTCTCCGGCGGGCAGCGGCAGCGCGTCATGATCGCCGCCGCGATGATCACAAACCCGAGGCTCCTCATCGCCGACGAGCCGACCACTGCGCTCGACGTCACGGTGCAAAAGCAGATTTTGTCCCTCCTGCGGCGCGTCAGCGAGGAGCGGGAGATGGGCATTTTATTTATTTCCCACAATCTCGCCGTGGTGCGAAAGCTCTGCAGCCGTGTCGCTGTACTGCGGCAGGGTTCGCTGGTGGAGCTCGGTGAGACAGAACAGATTTTTTCCGCGCCGCGGGAGGCCTATACCAAACAGCTCATCGACGCGATACCGACAAGGAGGCGAAAGCATGCCTGAACCGGTCTTGGAAGTGAAGGGGCTCACGGTCGGCTACGGTACAGAGACCCGAAAAAAGGGCAGGCAGGTGCTGCACGATATATCCTTTTCGCTCTACAGAGGGGAAATTTTGGGCCTTGTCGGGGAGTCTGGCAGCGGGAAGTCCACCCTCTGTAAGGCGATCCTGGGGATGCTCTCCGGCTACCAGGGGGAGATCATCCATCACACCAGGCGGCCCCAGATGGTGTTTCAGGATCCGTTTGGCTCGCTGAATCCGGCCAAACAGGTCGGATGGATGATAGAGGAGCCGCTGCGTGCCATGGGCGGCATTAAAAAGGCGGAGCGGCGGCGGCGGGTGCTGGATATGCTCGCACGGGTGGGATTGTCGGAAGAATACGCCGCCCGCCGCCCACGGGAGCTCTCGGGTGGGCAACGGCAGCGGGTGGCAATCGCGGCGGCGCTGATTGCCCGTCCGGAGCTGGTCATCGCGGACGAGCCGGTGTCGGCGCTCGATGTCACCATTCAGGCGCAGATTCTGACGCTCCTGCAGACATTGGGCCGGGAGCTCGGCCTGAGCTATCTCTTTGTCTCACACGATCTGAATGTGGTATATCAGATTTGCGACCGCGCACTTGTCCTCTATGAAGGGCGCATTGTGGAAGAAAACACGGTCGAGGCGCTTTTTGCGCACCCGCAGGCGGACTATACCCGCAGACTCATCGAGGCTGCGGACGGATAAGCCAAGCTGAAAGTGGTTGAAATCTCACGATTTCAACCACTTTTTCTTCAGGCTGGGGCGCGGCTGACCGCGCCCTTATTTAGACTGTTTTTTGTATCCACATTTCGGGCACACGCCGTTTTCATCTAATGCAATACCGCACAACGGGCAGCGGTCTATTTCTCTGTGGCAATTGTATTCTTGTGTCGCGCCATTTACGCCGCTTGTGAAGGTGATTTTAGCAATGTTGAGCTTATCTTTCAATAAATCGTATACTATTTTTATCATACCTTCGACGGTCATGGTTTCTTTGGTAACAACCAAACGGCATTCCGGATATGCTGTCGCGAGTTCTGTCTTGAACGCAGGCCCCATGAGCTTATTGTTTGGCGCTCCGTTCTTAATCCCTTGCGTTTCATAAACACCCAGTATAGCGGGGAGCAAGGGGTCGTCTTCTCTCAACACCAATTCGAGATCAAAGTTTTGTAAAACGTCCCAAGCGGTTTTCTTGATTTCATTGCAAGGGAACACCATATTGACGCCTGCGTTAACCGTATCTTCCACTTCAATTGTCAATATTCCCGTATGTCCGTGTAAATACTGGGCTTCGCCTTTGAATCCGTAAAATCTATGGGCATACTGCAAGTC
>JAJBUC010000009.1 GCA_020860545.1 Oscillospiraceae bacterium
TCTGCGGCCGCTCCTCCACCGCCCGCCCCCGCGCCCCCCCCGCCCCCCCCCCCCCCCCCCCCTGCGGGGGGGGCAGGGCGGAGCCCTGCCGCCCGCTGCGCAGGCGAAAAAATGAGGGCAAGCCCGCAGAGGGCATGGGGAACCCCCGCCGCAAGAAGTACCCGCCATCAAAAAAAGACGATTTTAGTTCGAACAGGGCCGTCCTCCTGCGAAAAGGGTATATTTTCTCCCCACCGGGTAAAAATGGGAGAGACTACACCTTGTGATAGGAGGCCCCAAAATGGAGCGGGATTTTTTCATGTTCGGCGCGCGTGCCGCCCGGGCAATCGAGCTGGAGGGGGAGACGTCCGGCAGGCATGTGGCGCGCGAAATGAAACGCGCACTGCGGGAACTGTCCTATCAGCGCGCCCGCTGGACGCGAGAGGCGACCCCGACGCAGGCGGTGGAGTGGCTGCTTGACAACTGGTATATCGCCCAGCGGGAGGGACTTGAGAGCGCGCGGTGCCTCAAAAAAGCGAGGCGGCAGCGCTTTTCCCGCCAGGAAAGCGCTGCGGTTGCGTATGTATATACCCTCTCCTGCGCCCTGCTGGAGGAGGGGACGGCGCTGGGGATAGCGGATATCACGCAGTTTCTGGAGGGGGTGCAGGCGGAGCAGCCGCTCTCTGAGGACGAGCTGGCGGCGTTTTTCCCCGCCCTGCGCGGGGCGATTGTCATCCGGCTGGCAGAACACAGCCGCCGTCTGGGCGACAGGGAGGACAGCGCGCTGCTCCGGCAGATGGAGGACACCTTTACCCTCCTGCGCACCCTGAGCGCGCCGAACCTGTTTCTGGTGCTGGAGGGGTGCAGCCTGCCGGAGCGGATTTTTTCTGAAGATCCCGCCGGGGCGTATTGCGATATGGACGACGAGAGCCGCCGCCGCTACCGGCGCAGGGTCTGTTTTCTGGCGCGCAAGCACGGCATGACGGAGGAGGCCGCCGCGCGCAGGGTGCTGGAGCTCGCGCAAAACAGCACGGGGGACGCGCGCCACGTCGGGTGGTACCTCTTCCGCATGCCGCTTGGGCATCCGCCGAGGCGTATCGACGGCACGGCGTATATCAGCGGCATTGTCCTGCCGTCCCTGCTGCTTACCCTGCTGCTGGCGGTGTGGCTGCACAGCTGGGTGGTCGCCGTGCTGCTGGTGCTCCCCCTGTCGGATATCGTGAAGCATGTCATCGACTTTTTCAGCGTCCATCTCGTGCGCCCGCGCCCCGTGAACCGGATGCGCCTGAAGGACGGCATTCCGCCGGAGGGGACAACCCTCTGCGTGATCGCGGGCCTGCTCTCCTCAGCGGAGAGCGCGTCGGAATACGCGGTGCTTTTGGAGCGGTACCGGCTGGCAAACCGCGACGCGGGGGAGAACCTGCTCATGGGCCTGCTCGCCGACCTGCCGGATAAGAAAAAGCCGATGAACAGCGCAGACCGCAAACATCTGGCCGAGGCAAAGCGGACGATTGACGCGCTCAATCAGAAATACGGCGGCGGGTATTACCTCTTCTTCCGGGAGCCGCAGTTTCAAAAGGTGGACGAGATCTATCAGGGCTGGGAGCGCAAGCGCGGCGCGCTGCTGGAGCTCTGCCGCCTGCTGCGCCGCAAGAAAAGCGGGCTGCGTACCGTATGCGGGAGCCCGGGCGCGCTGCGGGCGGTGCGCTTTGTCATCACCCTCGATTCCGACACCGCCCTCACGGTGAGCGCGGCGCGGGAGATGGCGGGGGCGATGCTCCATCCCCTCAACAGGCCGGTCATCGACCGCCGCCGTAATGTGGTGACGGCGGGGTACGGCCTGCTGCAGCCGCGCATCAGCGTGGCGCTGGGGGCGGCTAACCGCTCGCAGTTTTCCCGGATTTTCGCCGGGCAGGGCGGGGTTGACCCCTACGGCGGGACGTGCAGCGACGTGTATCACGACCTGTTCGATGAGGCGACCTTTACCGGCAAGGGGATTTTCGATGTGGACGCGTTTCTGACCTGTCTGGACGGGCGCTTTCCGGAAAACCGCATCCTCTCCCACGACCTGCTGGAGGGCTCGTACCTGCGCGCGGGGCTATTGGGGGAGGTCGAGCTGACGGACGGATTTCCGTATAAGGTGACGTCCTATTTCGCCCGCCAGCACCGCTGGGTGCGCGGGGACTGGCAGCTGCTGCCGTGGCTCGGCGCGGCGGTCAAAAACCAGCACGGGACGACGGAGAAAAACCCCATGACGCCCATTGCAAAGTGGAAGATATTCGACAATTTGCGCCGCAGTCTGGTGCCGGTCTGCACCCTGCTCGCGCTGCTGCTCGGCATGTGCCTGCACGGGACGGATTTCGGTGTGGCGGCGGGGGTTGCGATCCTTGCAGCCGTCTCCAATCTGCTCCTGAGCGGCGCGGAGCTCGCGTGGCGGCGCGGCGCGGGCATGCGCGCGCGCTACCACGCGACCATCATCGCGGGGTTTGGCGGCGTGATTTTGCAGACGCTCCTGCAGCTGCTCTTTCTCCCGTATCAGGCGTGGATTTGCCTGAGCGCCATCGTGGTCACCCTGTGGCGGAGCTTTGTCTCCGGGCGGCATCTCCTCACATGGGTCACGGCGGCGGACGCAGAGCGCAGCGCGGGGGACGGCGTCTGGGCGCACTACCGCAGGCAGCTCCCCGTCGTCGTGATCGGCGCGGCGGCGATCTGGTTTTCCCAGCTGCCGGTGGGCGCGGCAGTGGGCTTAATCTGGATGATCTCGCCCATTTTTTCCTGGCTGCTCAGCCGCCCCATTCAGGAGCTTCGGAGCGTTTCCACGGCCGACCGCGCGTTCTTCCTCCATCAGGGCGCGCAGATCTGGCGCTACTTTTCCGACTTCCTGCGCGCGGAGGATCATTACCTGCCGCCGGACAACTGGCAGGAGGAGCCGCCCGCGGGGCTGGCCCGGCGCACCTCGCCCACGAACATCGGCATGGCGCTGCTGTGCTGCATGTCGGCGGCGGATCTCGACTATATCCCGCAGGCGGAGGCCGTTTCCCTCATCACGCACATGCTGGACACGATGGAGGGCCTCGCGAAGTGGCATGGACACTTTTACAACTGGTATGACACGGAGAAGGCGCAGCCGCTCCATCCGCGCTATGTGTCTACAGTGGACGGCGGCAACCTCTGCGCCTGCCTCATCGCCCTGCGCGAGGGGCTGTACGCATGGGGCGAGGGGGAGCTCGCGCGCCGTGCGGAGGCGCTCTCGGACGGCATGGACTTCTCCCTCCTCTACGACAAGCGCAGACGGCTCTTCACCATCGGCTACGACGTCGAGCGGGAGGCGTACACCGAAGGGTGGTACGACCTGCTCGCGAGCGAGGCGCGGCAGACGAGCTATATTGCCGTCGCGCGCGGCGAGGTGGATTCGCGCCACTGGCGGCAGCTGGGCAGGATGCTGCTGGGAGAGAATCACTACAGCGGCCCTGCCTCCTGGACGGGCACGATGTTCGAGTATTTTATGCCGCACCTGCTGATGCCGGTGGAGCAAAACAGCTTTTTATACGAGGCCCTGTCCTTCTGCGTCTATGCGCAGAAGCGCAGCGCCGACCGGCGGCACATCCCGTGGGGGATCTCCGAGTCCGCGTTTTACGCCTTTGACGCCGCGATGAACTACCAGTATAAAGCGCACGGCGTGCAGGCGCTCGGGCTCAAGCGGGACCTGGAGGCGGAGACGGTGGTCGCGCCGTACGCCGCCTTTTTGACCCTGCCCATTGCGCCGGGGAGCGCGGGGCGGAACCTGCGCCGCCTGCGGCTGCTCTGCGGGGAGGGGAAGTACGGGCTGTATGAGGCGATCGACTTCACCCCCGCGCGCCTGACGGGCAAGCGGAACTTTGAGGTGGTGCGCTCCTACATGTCCCACCACCTCGGGATGAGCCTGGTCGCAATCAACAACGCGCTCAATGACAATATCATGCAGGCGCGCTTTATGCGCGACTGCAGCATGTCCGCATACCGGGAGCTGCTGCAGGAGCGGATTCCGGTGGGCGCGCCCGTGCTCAGAAACCCGCAGCAGGATATTCAGGAGCGGCCCCGCCGCTACGCGCCGGCCGTGCTCGCGCGGGAGGGGGACTGGAGCGGCACGGGCCGCCCGGAGTGCCACCTGCTCTCCAACGGCCTCTGCCATGTTCTGTGCGCCGCAGACGGCAGCAACCGCGCCGAGTGGAAGGGGCTGCAACTGACCGGCGGGGACGGGGTGAAATTTTTCGTATCCGGCAAGGACCGCTTCGGGAGTCTCACGCCCAACCACTGGCGCTTTGACGGCGGCGCGTCGTGGACGGCGAAGGAGAACGGCCTCTCTCTCTCTGCGCATCTGGAGGTGCCGGAGGGCTGCGGCGGCGAGGTGTGGGAGGTCTCGGTGCGCTGGAATACGCAGGGGAAATTCCGCGGGGAACTCGCGCTCTACCTGGAGCCGCTGCTCGCCGCGCAGCGCGACTTTGACGCCCACCCGGTGTTTTCCAAGCTGTTTCTTGAGAGTGCGGACACGGGCGACGGCGTCGTCTTCACCCGCAGGCCGCGCAGGGCGGGGGAGGCTGCCCCCGCCTGCGCGGTGATATGGGGCGCGCTGGACGCCGCGTTCGACACCGACCGCGCCGTTGCGCTGGGGAGAGGCGGCCTGCGCGCGATGGCACAGGCGCTGAAAGCGCCCGCGCACGGCTCCATCGGGGCGGTGCTGGACCCCTGCCTGCTGCTGCGCATTCCCGTTGCGCTCGCCCAAAACGAGACGAGAAAATTCCGCGTTGTCCTGCACGCGGGGGAGGGGCAGGAGGAGGCGCTCACCCGGGCGCGACGCCTCTTCCAGCAGAAGGGGTTTGCGGAAAACGTCACCCTCGCGCGGCAGAGGAGCATTTGCAGGCTCACGGAGGAGGCGGGGAGAGCGGCGTTCACCCTGCTGAAGGGGCTGGTGTATCCGGCGAAAAAGCCGGTGTATGAACAGCAGATGCTCTGGAAATACGGCATTTCGGGGGACTATCCCCTCGCTGTCCTGACGGTCGGAAGCCTGCGGCAGGCGGAGGAATGCGCGGGCTGGCTCGGCATCCACCGCTTTTTGTGCGGGTGCGGCTTCCCGTTCGACCTTGCGGTGCTGCTCGACGAGGGGGGCGATTACCGCCGCCCCTTGCGCAACAGCATGATAGAGCGGATGAAGCTTCTGCAATGGGAGGGGCGCATCGGCGCGCGGGCCGGGGTACACTTTGTGGACGACGGGGCGGAGCTGCTGCAGGCCGCCAGTGTCCGGATTGGCGCGGAGGAGCCGGAAGGGGAGCCGGGCGGGATGCTCGTCCCGAACGTCTTTACCCTGCGGGAAGGGCTGCCGGACTGGAAATACCTGCCCGACGGCAGTGTGCAGCTCACCCTCGACGGTACGCTGCCGCCGCTGGGCTGGAGCCAGATGCTCACAAACGGCGACTTCGGCTGGATGCCAGACGAGACCGGCTGCGGCAACCTGTGGCTGCAAAACGCGCGGGAGCAGCAGGTCACCCCGTGGTGCAACGACCCCCTGCAGATCGGCGGGCCGGAATACTGGTACCTCGGCACGGCGGACGGCGTGCGCTCCCTCTTTGCCGACGCGGACGGCATCCCCTGCACCGTGACCTACGGGCCGGGCTTCGCGCGGTGGGCCAAGCGCTTCCCGCAGGGGGAGATCAAGACGACCGCCTTTGTGCCGCCGGAGCGGGCGGAGCGGGTGCTCCTCATCGAGACCGACGGGGCCGCCGCCGACATCCTGTACCAGACCGGGGTCGGCGGGCGCAGAGTTTTCCGTATTAGCGGCATGGCCGCCTTTGTGACCACGGCGGAAAAGACGTCGCCGGAGGATTTCGGGGTGTACAAGCGGCTGTGCAACGAGACGGTGATGCACTGGAACAGGACGGTTTCCGCGCTCAAGGTGCACACGGAAAACGACCATTTGAACCGGTATCTGGGCGGCTGGGCGCTCTATCAGGTGATCGCCTGCCGCCTGCTCGGCCGCACCTCGCGCTATCAGAACGGCGGGGCGTTTGGCTTTCGCGACCAGCTGCAGGACGCCTGCGCGACCCTGCTGCTGCATGAGGGATACGCGCGCGGCCAGATTGTGAAGGCGTGCGCCCACCAGTTTCTGGAGGGGGACGTGCAGCACTGGTGGCATGAGCCGGAGGGCAAGGGGGTGCGCACCCGCATCACGGACGACCTGCTCTGGCTCCCCTATGTGCTCGCGCAGTATCTGGAGAAGTGGGGGAGGCGGGATATTCTGGAGGCTGCCGTGCCCTATCTGGAATCCCCCGTCCTCGCAGACGGGGAGGAGGAGCGCTATGAGCAGCCGGCGGTCTCCGATACGACCGAGACGGTGTACCGCCACGCCCTGCGCGCCATAGACTGCGTCCTCACCCGGGGCACCGGGGCGCACGGGCTGCTGTTCATGGGTACGGGGGACTGGAACGACGGCATGAACCGCGTGGGGCGCGAGGGGAAGGGCGAGAGCGTCTGGCTGACGTGGTTTGCCGCGCATGTGTTAACGGCGTTTTCCGCCGTCTGCGAACAGCAGGGGGATACCGAGACCGCCGGACGATACCGCGACGCCGCGCAGCGGCTTACCGCCGCCGCAGAAAACGCGTGGGACGGGGACTGGTTTTTGCGCGGCTATTACGACAGCGGCGCGCCGCTGGGGAGCCGAACCTCCGACGAGTGCCGCATCGACTCCATCGCCCAGAGCTGGGCCGCCATGGTATCTGTCGCAGACCCGGAAAAAAGGGAACGGGCGCTCCGGCAGGCGGCGGCGCAGCTCTGGGACAGGAAAAACGGCGTCGTCGCCCTGTTCACGCCGCCCTTTTCCGACGGGGAGCAGGACCCGGGGTATATCAAGGGCTATCTGCCCGGCGTGCGGGAAAACGGCGGGCAGTACACCCACGGCGCGGTCTGGCTCGCGATGGGCTGTTTCCGCGCGGGCCTGACAGACGAGGGGTACGGCATATTGGCGGATATTCTGCCGGGCGGGCACCCGCAGGACGTGTATAAGGCCGAGCCGTATGTCCTCGCCGCCGACGTGTACACCAATCCGCAGCACATCGGGCGGGCGGGCTGGAGCTGGTACACCGGCGCGGCGGGCTGGTATTACCGCGTCGCGACAGAGGAGCTGCTGGGCTTTCGCCTGCGCGCGGGGCGGCTCTTTCTCGAGCCGCGTCTGCCCGGCGGCTGGACGGGCTTTCAGGCCCACTGGCGCATGGAGCGCGCGAGCCTGCACATCGAGGTGCGGCGCGGGGAGAAGAGGACACTGCTCGACGGGCAGGACGCCGCC
>JAJBUC010000133.1 GCA_020860545.1 Oscillospiraceae bacterium
CCCCGCGTTTCCACGCGGAAATGCGGGCGCCCGCCGCGCAGGCGGAAAAGGGGGCACGCCCCCAAGCTTCCAAGGGGAACCCCCTCCGCAAGGGGGACAGGCAAACAGGTTTACTTAAAATACAGCGCCCCGCCCTCAAAAATCGGCTGATACTTATTCCCCGGAATATTCTTTGCGACGTAGGGGCCATAGCGCTCGGTGTGCCCCATCTTGCCGAACACGCGCCCGTCGGGCGAGAAAATCCCCTCAATGGCGAGCATAGAGCCGTTGGGGTTTACGTCGATATCCATGGCGGGATTGCCGTCAAAATCCGTGTACTGCGTGGCGATCTGTCCGCCCTCCGCCAGTTTTGTAAGCGCCGCCTCCGGCGCGACAAAGCGCCCTTCCCCGTGGGAGACGGGGATGGTGTGCAGCTCGCCCACCTCACACCTGAGCATCCACGGAGACTGCACCGACGCCACACGGGTGGTAACGTAGCGGCTCTGGTGCCTGCCAATGGTGTTATAGGTCAGTGTGGGGGACTGCGCGTCGGCGGTTCGAATCTCGCCGTATGGCAACAGGCCGAGCTTTACAAGCGCCTGAAAGCCGTTGCAGATGCCCAGAATGAGGCCGTCCTGTTTGCAAAGCAGGTGATGCACCGCGTCGGTCAGCTGGGGATTGCGCAGGAAGGCGCAGATGAATTTTGCCGCGCCGTCCGGCTCGTCTCCGCCGGAGAAACCGCCGGGGAGAATGAGCATCTGCGCCTTGCCGAGCGCCGCCGCGAGCGCCGCGGAGGACTGTGCAAGGTCGTCCGCGGTCCGGTTGCGGATGACCAGAATCTCCGGCGTAATCCCCGCCTTGAGACAGGCCGACGCCGTATCGTACTCGCAGTTCGTGCCGGGGAACACGGGAATGACCGCCTGCGGCTTTGCCGTCTTTGCCTTACAGACGATGGGTGCGCGCTTCTCACAGGTGACTTTTTCTACCGTGCCGGTGTCGGCGGTGGTGGTCGGGTACGCCTCGCGCATGGCGCGCTCGGAGAGGGCAAGCAACTCCTCGATGGGTGCCTCGTCGCCCGGGAGGCGCACCATCTCATCCTCCGTCGTAATGCCGATGGCGGTTGCGCCCTCGATCACACCGGTGCATTCGGCCAGAATTGCCCCGACCTCCGGGCCGTAGAACTTATCGGACTCCGTCTCGGCGTTCACCGCGTAGCCGATGCGGTTGCCGAACGACATTTTGATGAGGCCTTCACTCAGGCCGCCGTTCCCCAATGCATAGGCGGCCAGCACCTGCCCGTCTTCATTGTAGCGCAGAAAGCGATCCCACATCTCGCGCACGCCGTCGGTGCCCATATTCCGGTCGGGTGCAAAGAGGTAGACCGTGTGCCCTGCCTCCTTAAATTCCGGCGTAATGGTCCGCTCGGCGGACATGGTGCCCACCGCAAAGGAGATGAGGGTGGACGGCACGTCATGGGTTAAAAAGCTGCCGGACATGGAGTCCTTGCCGCCGATGGCGGCGACCCGCAGGCCGATCTGCGCCTTGAGCGCGCCAAGCAGCGCCGCCGCCGGCTTGCCCCAGCGCTTTGGGTCATCGGTCATGCGGGGGAAATACTCCTGAAAGCTCAGGTATGCCTTGCTGTAATCGCAGCCCGCCGCCACGAGCTTACAGAGAGAGTCGATCACCGCCTCGAACGCGCCGCCGTAGGGGTCGCGTTCCATCAGGCGGGGGTTTCCGCCCCACGCCATGACGGAACAGGTATCGGTGCTCTTCCCCGGCGCAACGGGCAGGGTCGCCGCCATCACCTGTGCCGGGGTACGCTGGTATTTCCCGCCAAAGGGAACCAGCACCGAGGCCGCGCCGATGGTGGCGTCAAAGCGCTCCGCGAGCCCCCGCTGGGAGGCGTTGTGCACCCCCCCCGCGCTCGCGCGCAGAATGGGGATGTGAAAGCCCTCAATGGGGCGCTCGATATAGGGAATGTCCGCCTTGGCGTGCTTGGCGGCACCGTTCGTGGCGAGGAAGTCGCGGGAGAGGTCCAGAATCTTCTCCCCTCTCCAGTGCATCACCATGCGGGGTGTCTCCGTAACCTCCGCGACCACATACGCCTCCAGATTTTCCTGCGCCGCCGCCGCGATGAATGCTTCCACGTCCGCCGGGGCGACCACCACCGCCATGCGCTCCTGACTCTCTGAAATGGCAAGCTCGGTGCCGTCCAGCCCATCGTACTTTTTGCGCACCGCGTCGAGGTTGATCGCAAGCCCGTCGGCCAGCTCTCCGATGGCGACCGATACGCCGCCCGCGCCGAAGTCGTTGCAGCGCTTGATCATCCGCGTCACGTTCGGGTCGCGGAACAGGCGCTGGATTTTCCGCTCCTCCGGGGCGTTGCCCTTCTGCACTTCCGACGCCATGTTATCCAGCGACTGCTTGTCGTGGGATTTCGACGAGCCGGTGGCGCCGCCGATGCCGTCGCGCCCCGTGCGTCCACCGAGCAGGAGAATCTGATCCCCCGGCTCCGGCTGCAGGCGCACCACATGGTCGGCGGGTGCCGCGCCGAGTACCGCGCCGAGCTCCATATGCTTTGCGATGTAGCCGCGGTGGTAGAGCTCGTTCACGATCCCCGTCGCCACGCCGATCTGATTACCGTAGGAGGAGTAGCCCGCCGCCGCCTCAGCTGCAATTTTCCGCTGGGGGAGCTTGCCCTCCAGCGTCTCCGAGATGGGGTCGCGCAGGTCGCCGCTGCCCGAAAGGCGCATCGCCTGATAGACATATGCCCGCCCGGAGAGCGGGTCACGGATCGCCCCGCCGATGCAGGTTGCCGCACCGCCGAAGGGCTCAATTTCGGTGGGATGGTTGTGCGTCTCGTTTTTGAACATGAGCAGCCAGTCCTCGGGCGCGCCGTCCACATTCACCTGCACCTTGACCGAGCAGGCATTGACCTCGTCGGACGCATCCAAATTGGGCAGCAGGCCGCGCCGTTTCAGTACTTTTGCCGCAATGGTAGCGATATCCATCAGGCACTGGGGGTGCGTCTCGTCGGCGTCCGGGCCGTAGACCTCCTGCCGCAGGGACAGGTAACCCCGGTAGGTCTGGTCGACCTCGCGGTCGTCGGTGGTGAGCGCGTCAATACGGGTGAGGAAGGTGGTGTGGCGGCAGTGGTCGGACCAATAGGTGTCCACCACGCGCAGCTCTGTCACCGTCGGGTCGCGCTTTTCCTCCTCCTTAAAATATTGCTGCAAAAAGCGCAGGTCGGCCACGTCCATGGCAAGGCGGTACTCGCCGCGCAGCTCCCGCAGCGCCCCCTCCTTCATCTTACAAAAGCCCTCAACCTTCTGTACCGGCGCGGGCTCAGGTGCCTCCACCGCCAGCGTGTCCGGCTTCTCCTGCTTCGCCACGCGGGAATCCACAGGGTTGAGGAGATAGGCACGCACCGCATCCAATTCCTCCGCCGTCAAGTCCCCCTCCAGCACATAGATATTCGCTGTGCGCACGACGGGGCGCGCACCACCCGTCATCATCTGGATGCACTGCGCGCAGGAGTCCGCCCGCTGGTCGTACTGGCCGGGCAGCGGCTCAATGGCGAGCACGCTGTGCGGCTGCCGGAGTTCAGGCAGCATATCGTCATAAATTTCATCCACCTGCGGCTCACTGAGCACCGTCCCGCGCGCCGCCTGATAGGTCTCCGTCTCCAGTCCCTCCAGATCGTAGCGGCGGAAAAGGCGCACACCGGTGATACCCCCGATGCCGAGCAGCTCCTTGCATTCCTGATACACGCCCTGCGCGTCCACGTCAAAACCCGGCTTTTTCTCCACATAACAGCGAAATACCTGACTCATTTAACCATCCTCCACAATTTCTTTTTCCGTTTGAATGACCCAATCGGAGAAGTGATAGAAATAATTCCCCTGACTGGGGGTAAGGCGCGTAACCTGCCCCCGCTGGGTCAGCAGCGACCAGTTGCGAAAGCACAGCACCACACCGGGCGGGTTCTCCGCAAGGCGGGCATAGAGTACCTGCGCGGCGGCGGGGCGCGCCGCTCCCTGCGCGGTGCGCAACGCATCCGTCAGCGCTTTGACCTCCGCGTCGGCGTAGCCGCCGTAGTTGAGCGCGCCGCCGCTCAGCACCAGCGCGCCGGGATCAAAATCCGCCGTCATCTGCGTCTCGGCGAGGTAGAGGTCAAAGCTCCCCTTTTTCACGAGGGTTAAGAACTCGTCCCACTCCGCCTGCTGCACCGTCACCGCCACGCCCATGCTCTGGAAGTCGGACGCGAGACGCTCAGCCACCGACACGCGCGTGCTGTTTTCACTGCTCACGAGTAATGTAAGCGTAAGCTTCTGCTTGCCCTTTATGCGCACCCCGTCGTCTCCCATAACCCATCCGAGTGCGTCGAGCGCCTCCGCCACGTCACTCGGCGCATATGCGAGAGACTGCGAGAGCGTACTGTCATAAAGGTCGGACGCCGGGGCGGCTGGCAGGGCCGCCGGCTGGGCGTGCCGCGAGAGGAGCGCGCTGGCAATGGAGTCACGGTCACATCCGCGCTGGAGCGCAGCGCGCAGCTCCGCATCCTTACACAGCCCCTTCTGTGTCTGGAAGCCGACATAGAGCATCACGCTCGTGGAAAAGTCACAGCTATCGAGCTTGCCCGAAAAGCGCAGCGCGCCGGTCGCGGCGGGGTCCGTCTGCACGAGCGAGACCTCTCCCCCCTCCACCGCGCTGAGAAGTACGGAATCCCCCTCCACCGCGTAGAGCAGAATTTCCGAAAGGCCCTCTCTCCCCTCACGGCGAATGAGCTTCCGCTCCTCCCCTGCCGTCCGCATGACATATGCGCCTGTGCCGAGGGGAAGGGCAGGATCGCCGCTCTCGCGTATGATGGGGATATCCAAAAGCTGGGGCAGCCCTCCATTGGGCGAGGAGAGGGTGACGTCCACCCCGCCGTCCGCCGCCGCCGCGACTTCCTTTACGCCGGAGAGCCGTGCCGCGTACCGCGCACTCTGCCGCGCCGTGTTCAGCGACGAGACCACATCGGCGGCGGTGAGCGCCGTGCCGTCAGAAAAGGTCGTGCTTTTGAGCAAAAAGTGCCAGATGAGGCCATCCTCGCTCACACTGTATTCGCGGCACAGCGCCAGCTCGGCGGCAAAGGCCGGTGTCAGGGTAAAGAGCCCCTCATACATCAGCCCCCCGAGCGCGAGATTAATGGTATTTTCCCCCGTCAGGGGAGAAAAATCCGCCGACGGCACACAGGGCAGTACAAACGGAACAGATTCGGTCTGCACCACAGGCACCGCCGTTGCGGCGCTGACCGGTGCGCTTTCCGCCGCAGATTCCGCCTCCTTGCAGCCCGTCATGCCCACGCAGAGCGCCGCCGCGAGCGCCAGCAACAGCAGCCGGCGCGTCATGCGCATCCGTCCAGCGCGATGACCGCCGCCTGGCTCCCCCGCTGCCCCTGCGTCACGCGGTGCGACCAGAATTCATCCGGGCGGCAGGAAGTGCAGGCGTTCGAAATGGAGATATGCGCCGCCTGCAGCCCTGCCCGCTCTAACAGGCAGGTATTGATCCCCTTGAGGTCTACGTGGAATTTCCCCGCCGGCTGCGATGCAATATAGGGCAGCGCGGCGGAGCCGAGCACCTCGGTCATGGCGTTCGGCACGTCCGCGCCGGTCTCAAAGCAGCATTTCGCGATACACGGCCCCACCGCCGCCAAAATGTCCTTGGGGTCGGAGCCGTACACCTCCCCCATACGCGCTGCCGCCCGTCCTGCGATATCCAGCGCGGTGCCGCGCCAGCCCGCGTGGACGGCGGCGACGGCGCGGCGGACGGGGTCATAGAGCAGGATGGGCAGGCAGTCGGCGGTAAACACCGTCAGCACAATACCCGGGATATCCGTCATGAGTGCGTCGGCCTCATAGTCGATCTCCCGGTCCAGCCCCTTGCCGATATCGGCGCAGGTGACGGTGCGCACCCCGTCGGCGTGCACCTGACGGGAAAAAACCAGCCGCTCCGGCTGCACACCCAGCGCGGCACAGAAGCGGCGGTAATTCTCTCTGACATGTTTCGGGTCATCCCCCCTGTTCGCGCCGAGGTTGAGGGAGGAATACATCCCCTCCGACACGCCGCCCATACGGGTGGAAAATGCGTGTGCCACACCGCCGACGGCGGTAAAGCCATCGGCGGTGTGGTACGTAAGTCCTTCCTGGTGTACTGCCGTAAATTGCATCGAATAACATCCTTTCGGGCACAGGCAGGAACGCACGCGTGCCGGTCCCTGCTACTCCTCGTTCAAACCGCAGCACTTTTTATATTTTTTCCCGCTGCCGCAGGGGCACGGGTCGTTCCGGCCCGGCTTTTCGCCCTTTTTCACGGGCTGCTTCTTCACAGTGTCGTCCCCGCCGCTTTCGCCGGTCACCTGTGCCACGCGCTCGCGCTTGACGGTGCTGCCGACCTGTACGCGCACGATGAAGATGCGCCGGATGGTCTCGTCCTGAATGGCGGCGATCATGCGCTCAAACATATCATAGCCCTCGCGCTTATACTCCACTTTCGGGTCGGTCTGTGCATAGGCGCGCAGCGCGATGCCCTGCCGCAGCTCGGTCATGGCGTCGAGATGGTCCATCCAGTACTCGTCTACCACGCGCAGCATCATCACACGCTCGAGCTCGCGCATCATGGACTCTCCGAGCTCCTCCTCCTTGCGCTTGTAGACTGCTTCCGCCTTTTCGAGAATCATCCCTTCGATGTCTTCCAGACTGTGGCCGGCGAGCTCCTCGTCGGTCAGAGGCAGATCCTCCGGCGTGAGGAACACGCCTCGGAAGGGTGCGGTTACGATGTGCAGATCCTCTGCGGTCAGGTGTTTTCGCTCGCCCGCCTGCCCGTGCACCGCGTTGGAGATGAGGTTTGTGAGCATCCCGTGAATGCTGGCCTGCAGGTCATCCCCGTCGAGCACCTTGCGCCGCTGCTCGTAGATGACCTTGCGCTGGGTGTTCATGACGTCGTCGTACTCCAGCACGTTCTTTCTGGTCTGGAAGTTGCGGGACTCCACCCGCTTTTGGGAGGACTCAATGGCGTTGGTGAGCATTTTTTGCTCAATGGGGGTATCCTCGTCTACGCCGAGCGTCTCCATCATGCCCATCACCCGCTCAGAGCCGAACAGGCGCATAATATCGTCCTCAAGCGAGAGGAAAAAGCGGCTCTCGCCCGGATCGCCCTGGCGGCCCGCACGGCCGCGCAGCTGGTTGTCAATGCGGCGGGACTCGTGCCGCTCGGTACCCAGAATGAACAGGCCGCCCACCTCGCGTACCCGGTCGGCCTCCTCCTGAATCTCGGTTTTATACTTCTCCTCCGCCTCGCTGTAGCGGCGTCGCGCGTCGATGATTTCCTGGTTATCGGTCTCGGCGTAGCCGGTCGCCTCGGCGATCATCTCGTCGGTCAGCCCCGCCTTGCGCAGGTCGGACTTTGCCAGATACTCCGCATTACCGCCGAGCATAATGTCGGTGCCGCGCCCCGCCATATTGGTCGCAACGGTGACGGCGCCGAACTTGCCCGCCTGCGCGATGATCTCCGCTTCCTTCTCGTGGTTCTTCGCGTTGAGGACGTTGTGCTTGATGCCCTTCTGCTGTAACAGTTTGGACAGCAGCTCCGACTTCTCAATGGACACCGTGCCGACGAGC
Organism: Oscillospiraceae bacterium; assembly: GCA_020860545.1. Taxonomy (GTDB): domain Bacteria; phylum Bacillota; class Clostridia; order Oscillospirales; family Oscillospiraceae; genus JAJQEJ01. The sequence goes on from JAJBUC010000133.1 coordinate 7,641, forward strand.
ACCGGCTGGCCCTTCTCATGGCACGCCTCAATCTGCGTGACGATAGCGCGGTACTTCCCCGCCGTGTTCTTATAGACCACGTCGGGCCGGTCGATACGCGCGAGCGGCTTGTTGGTGGGGATTTCGACAATATCCAGCTCATAGATCTGGTTAAATTCCTCTTCCTCGGTCATGGCCGTACCGGTCATGCCGGAGAGCTTGCCGTACAGGCGGAAGTAGTTCTGGAAGGTGATTGTGGCGAGGGTCTTGGACTCGCGTGCGACCTCCACGTTTTCCTTTGCCTCAATGGCCTGATGCAACCCCTCGGAGTAACGCCGCCCGTACATGAGACGCCCCGTGAACTCGTCGACGATGATTACCTCGCCGTCCTTGACCACATAGTCGATATCCCGCTTCATCAGCCCGCGCGCGCGGATGGCCTGATTGATGTGGTGGGAGAGCGTGGTGTTTTCCGAGTCGGCCAGATTTTCCACATTGAAGTGCTGCTCGGCCTTTTTGATGCCCCGCGCCGTCAGCGTAACGGTGCGCGCCTTTTCGTCGACGACATAGTCGGCGTCGATATCGGGGTCCTCCTCCTCCTTCTCGTCGACCGACGCGACGCGGAAGCAGGTGAGCCGCGCCACAAAGGAATCCACAAGGGTATAGAGCTGGGTGGACTTGTCGCCCTGACCGGAGATAATGAGCGGTGTGCGCGCCTCGTCAATGAGGATGGAGTCCACCTCATCGACGATGGCAAAGGCGTGTCCGCGCTGCACCATCTCGTTTGCATAGATACACATATTGTCACGCAGGTAGTCAAACCCGAACTCATTGTTGGTGCCGTAGGTGATATCCGCCTGATAGGCCTCCTTGCGGTCCTTTGGTTCCACCGCGTGGATGACGAGCCCGACCGTAAGGCCCATAAAGCGGTAGAGCTTCCCCATCCACTCCGAGTCGCGCTTTGCCAGATAGTCGTTGACGGTGACGATGTGCACGCCGTCCCCGGCGAGCGCGTTGAGGTACGCGGGCAGCGTCGCGACGAGTGTCTTGCCTTCACCGGTCTTCATCTCAGCGATACGCCCCTGGTGCAGGATGATACCGCCGATCAGCTGCACGCGGTAGGGCCGCATGCCCAGCACGCGCCACGCGCCCTCCCGCGCGGCTGCAAAGGCCTCCGGCAGAATATCGTCCAGCGTTTCGCCATTTTGCAGGCGGGCCCTGAGCTCCGGCGTCTTTGCCTGCAGCTCCTTGTCGCTCAGCGCCTTATACGGCTCCTCAAGCGCTTCAATCTTATTCACAAGGGGCATAATGGCCTTGACCTCACGGGTGGAGTTCGTGCCAAATATTTGTCTCATCAGGTTCATACCAGTTCACCTTTCGCACCGTTATAGATGCATATAAAATCAACCTATAGTATAGCACATATCGCGCCCGGAAAAAAGGGTAAATTGTATATTTAAGCGGATATTTTTCTCTTTTGCCTGTCATTGCGCGCAAAACAGTACAGCCGTCAAGTCACCGTCGATACTCAAATTCGAGGTTATACAGGCTCACTGTGTCCCCGTCCTGAATCCCCATCTCCTCCAGCCGGTCATATAGACCGGCGTTGCGGAGCATCTTCTCGAACCAGTTGCGCGACTCGTAATCGCCAAAGTTGACGTTCGCCATGATCCTTTGCAGCCACGCCCCCTCCACAATCCATGTGTCGTCCTCGTGCACGATGGAGAGCGGTTCGGTGGTGTCCACCTCCGGCGGCTTGGGGGTATAGGTCGGCTCGTATACGACGACGGGCGGCAGCTCCGCGAGCAGGAAGGCGGCCGCGCGCATCAGCGCCTGCGTGCCCTGCCGGGTGGCGGCGGAGAGCTCAAAAAAGGGCATACCAAGCCCCTCCACATGGGCGCGCAGCGCGTCGAGCGCCGTGCGGTCGGTGGCAATGTCCGCCTTGTTTCCCGCCACAATCATCTTCCGCCCCGCGAGCGCCGGGCTATACCGGCGCAGCTCCTCGTTGATCGCCTCAAAGTCCGCAATGGGGTCGCGCCCCTCGCAGCCGGAGATGTCCACGATATGGATGAGCAGGCGGCAGCGGTCGATGTGGCGCAGAAAATCGTGGCCCAGCCCCGCGCCCTCGGACGCGCCCTCAATGATGCCCGGAATATCCGCCATGACGAAGGAGACCCCCTCGTCCACATACACCACGCCGAGATTGGGAAAGAGGGTGGTAAAATGGTAGTTGGCGATTTTCGGGCGGGCCTTGCTCGCCACCGACAGCAGGGTGGATTTCCCCACATTCGGGAAGCCCACGAGCCCCACGTCTGCAAGCAGCTTGAGCTCCAAAACCACCTCGCGGCTCTGCCCCGGCAGCCCCGCCTTGGCAAAGCGGGGGGCCTGCCGGGTGGGGGTTGCAAAATGCTGATTGCCCCATCCGCCGTTGCCGCCCCGCGCCAGCACAAACGGCTCGTCCGACGACATGTCACAGATAATTTCACCCGATGCCGCGTCCCGCACCACCGTGCCGCGCGGCACCTTGATGGTCAGGCTCTCGCCGTCCCGGCCGGAGCAGCGCTTGCCTCCCCCGTCGGCACCGGGCGCGGCTGCATATTTGCGCTTGTAGCGAAAGTCCATCAGCGTGGACATATGATCGTCCACCTGCAAAATCAGGTCGCCGCCGCGTCCCCCGTCGCCGCCGTCCGGCCCGCCCGCCGCGACGTACTTTTCACGGTGGAAGGAGACCACGCCGTTGCCGCCGTCGCCCGCCTTGACGGTGATTTTTGCGGTGTCGATAAACTGGGGCATTGCGGCACCTCCTTTACTAAAATAATACAGAAAAAACCCCGAACGGCAAACCGTTCGGAGCCTCTCTCAACAAACTTATTGAGCGATCTCCACGATAGAGACCTGCTTGCGGTCCTTGCCCATGCGCTCAAACTTCACCTTGCCGCTCTTCAGGGCGAAGAGTGTGTCGTCACTGCCCTTGCCGACGTTTACGCCGGGATGGATGTGGGTGCCGCGCTGACGCACGAGGATGTTGCCCGCGAGGACAAACTGTCCGTCGCCGCGCTTGACGCCCAGCCGCTTCGACTCGGAATCACGCCCGTTACGGGTGGAGCCGACGCCCTTCTTGTGGGCAAAAAATTGTAGGCCGATTTTCAGCATTGTATTACACCTCCCGATAATTATAGATAAACATTATGATTCATGTCACCGCGCCACATCTTCCTCCGCCAAAACGGTGAGATGGTCGGGGTATTCGTCCCGGAGCGCGGTCAGATGGAGCATCAGCGCGGTCAACAGCGCCTGGCAGGTCTGCTCGTTCTGCTCCCCCAATCCACCGGGAAGCTTGATGGCTACCGATGCGTCCCGCTCCCTGACCTTGACCGCAGCGCCGATCCCCAGCACGTCATTCAACGCGCACTCAGTCAGGCGCACGGCACTCGTAATGGCGGCACAGACGATGTCCTCACCCGCCCCGGCATATCCGCTGTGGCCGGAGACGGTGACGCCCGCAACGCGCCCGCCCTCCATCCGAAACGCGATTCTGGTCATCAGACGGAGATCTGTCCGATGGTCACCTTGGTATAAGGCTGGCGGTGTCCCTGACGCTTGCGGTAGCCCTTCTTCGGATTGTACTTGAAGATACGAATCTTCTTGCCTCTTCCGTTCTTCTCGATGGTGGCTTCGACCTTTGCGCCCGCCACAACGGGGGTGCCGATGGTCGTGTTATCACCGTCGAGCACGGCGAGCACCTTGTCAAATGTAACGGCGTCGCCCGCCTCCTGCGGCAGCTTTTCGATAAAGAGGGTGTCGCCCTCGGTCACCTTATACTGCTTTCCGCCGGTTTCAATAATTGCATGCATTCTATAGTTCAACTCCTTCATCACGGGCTCGCTGTCGTAGGTTGGAGGATTGCGCCTCCATTGCAGACCTATTCAAAGCGGCCATAAAAGTATACCAAATGTGGGTACACAAAGTCAAGCCCTTTTTCCTCCCTGCGCGGAGACGGTCCGAGAAATGCGCGTCATTCCGCGAGAAAGCGCTCCAGCCGGTCCATGCCTGCTTTAATATTCTCCATGGAGGTGGCATACGACCAGCGCACAAAATGCGGCGCGCCGAAGCCGGTGCACGGCACCACCGCCACCAGGCCCTGCTTGAGGAAAACATCGGCAAAGTCGTCGGCGTTTTTGATCTGCACGCCGTGCAGTGTTTTGCCCATCAGCTCCTCGAGGTTCATCATCAGGTAAAATGCGCCCTCCGGGCGGATGCAGCTGACGCGCGGGATGGCGTTCACCCGCTGCACAATGTAGTCGCGCCGCGCCTCAAACGCCGCCCGCATCACGCCCACCTGCGTCTGGTCGCCTGACAGCGCTTCGAGCGCTGCCTGCTGGGAGATGGTGCACGGCGAGCCGGTGGAATGGCTGAGGAAGTTTGCCATCACCTTGGCGATCTTGTCATTGGCGCAGGCGTAGCCGATGCGCCAGCCCGTCATGGCGTAGGATTTGGACACGCCGTTGATCAGGATACACAGGTCATGTATCTCTGCACCCAATGTGGGCAGACTGACAAATTCCACCCCGTCGTAGCAGAGCCCGTAATAGATCTCGTCATCGAGCACATAAATTTCATGCTTTACACACACATCTGCAATCGCCTGCAGCTCCTGCCGGTGATACATCATACCGGTCGGATTGCAGGGGTTATTCAAAATCAGCGCCTTGGTCTTCGGGGTGACTGCCGCCTCCAGCTTTTCCGCCGTCAGCTTAAACTGCTCCTCCTCCGTGGCGGTGACAATCACCGGCACGCCGCCGACCATCTTAATGAGTTCATAGTAGCTCACCCAAAAAGGCGCGGGCAGAATGACCTCATCGCCGGGGTTGATGAGGGCACAGAGCGCAATGTACACCGTATGCTTTGCCCCACTTGTCACAATCACCTGATTCGGGCTATAGGCGAGTCCGCAGTCGGCCTTCATCCGGTCGCACACCGCCTGCCGCAGTGCGGGCGTTCCTGCCGCCGGGGTGTAGCGGGTCATATTCTGCGCGATGGCGGCAGTGCCCGCCGCTTTGATATTTTCCGGCGTGTCAAAGTCCGGCTCCCCAGCACCAAACCCAATCACGTCAATTCCGTCCGCCTTCATCTGCTTGAACATTGCGTCAATCGCCATCGTGGTCGATGCCTGTACTGCGCCGGCCAAACGGGAAAGCTCCTTCATGATATCTGCTCCTTCATTTCGATATGTCATAGTTTCTGATTTATTATACGCCCCGTCTTGCAGGATTGCAAGGTTTATCTCTTGAGAATACGCCAAATTTGAAACTTTGCGCACTGCGTATTTCATAATTCTTTGCCTGCGCTCCTTGCGGAGGGGAATCCTCCACAGAAGCAACGGTATGAAAAAAGGCTTCCCCCCGCAGGGGAAAACCTTACTTTCATTTCGATTTCTTACTGTTCCTCTGATAGATCAAAAACAGCCCGTCCATATGCAGGTCGGGATCACAGATAATCTCATGCGTACAGCACCCGGTGATGAGGGGTGCCAGCTCCCCTGTCGCCACCACAGCGGCGAGCGGGGCACCATGCGCCCGCGCAATGCGGTCGATCATGCTGTCCACCATACCGGCCCCACCGTAAACCACGCCGGATTGCATCGCATCGACGGTGTTGTGCCCCAGCACGGCCTTGGGCATTTCCAGGGCGATTGCGGGCAGCTCCGCGGCGCGCGCGGAGAGGGCCTCCACCCCCAGCCGGATACCGGCGGCAATCACGCACCCCTCATAGACTCCGTCGCAGAGCAGGGAAAACGTCGTTGCCGTCCCCATATCCACCACCAGAACCGGCGAGGGATAGCGGGCCGTCACCGCGACAGAACAGGCGACAATATCCGCGCCAAGCTGGTTGTGGAGATCAGAACGGATGTTCAGCCCCGTCTTGATGCCGGGCCCGACCACCATGGGCCGCCGCCCTGTCAGGCGTCTCAGCGCTTCGGCCACGCTCGCTGTAAGCGGCGGGACGACACAGGCGAGGATGGACCCCGTCACCTCGCCTACATTGGCATGGTGGAGGGAAAACAAGCCCATGAAATCAATCGCGCACTGATCCGGCGTCTTGTCGGGACTGGTCTGAATGGAGGAATAAAACACGGCCTTCCCGCGCTCGTCAAACAGCCCGACGGTTGTGAGGGCATTGCAGACATTCACCGCCAGAATCATGCGCTCACCAGATTGTCCAGCCGCCGTCGATGACGAGGGTCTGCCCCGTCACCATCGCCGCCTCATCGGAGGCCAGGTAGGCAAACGCCGAGCCGATTTCGCTCGGATCGACCAGCCTGCCAACCGGAATCATGCCGAGCACCATTTTGGCATAATCGGGGTCCTCCAGCCGCTTGCGGGCAAGCTCGGTCATGGCAAACGTCGGCGCTACGGCGTTGACGGTAATGCCGTCCTTCGCCCAGTCGTAGGCAAGGGCGCGGACGAGGGATTGGATGCCGCCCTTGGTCGCGCAGTAGGGCTGCTGATTTTCCCGCGCGACAATGCCCGCCTGACTCCCGGTAAAGATCACGCGTCCAAAATGCTGCGCCTTCATGACCGGTGCCACCGCCTGCGCGGTAAAAAAGCCGCCTTTGATATTCACCGCAAAGTGGGCGTCCCAGATCTCCGGCGTGACCTCCTCCGCAGGCATGGGCCGATTCATGCCCGCGTTGTTTGCGAGAATGTCGATGCGGCCGCACTGGGTCTTGACAGTTTCTATCGCCGACCGGATACTCTCCTGATCAGTCACATCCATCGCGACGGGCAGCACCTGGGGTGAACCCGCCTTTTCACATTTTTCCACTGTCTCATCCATCGGCACCCCCGCGCGGTCCGTCGGGACAACGCACGCGCCCTGTTTTGCAAAGGCGACGGCGATACCCTGCCCCAGTCCGCCTGCCGCGCCGGTTACAATGGCTACTTTTCCTGTTAGTTCAAACATGTGATGAATCCTCCCCGCGTTCTTCAGAAATATTTTTCACGGTCTTCCCGCGTTTGGCCATTTTGTTTTGATACATGAGCTTGTCGGCGACGGCGATCACATCCTCGAGATCGGCGTCCCGCCCCATCTCGTAAAACGGTGCGATTCCGTAGCTGAAGCTCAGCGGATAGGCGCGCTGTTTCGCCGCGTTAAACTCCTCCAGCCGCGTTTGAATGTTCTGCATAACCCGCTCCGCCTGCTCCTGCGTACAGTCGAGCAGGAGGACAAACTCATCGCCGCCCCAGCGGAATATCATGTCGCTCTTGCGGATACCCCTTCGGATCATGGAGACGATAGTGATAATCATATCGTCCCCGCTCGTATGCCCATAGGTGTCGTTGACCATCTTCAGCCCGTCCAAATCGACGAATACAAGGCTGCACGCCTCCCGCTCGGTGGAATTGCGCAGCATGCTCTGCATGATTTTCATGCCCCACTCGCGGTTGTTGACCCCGGTCATCATATCGGTGGAGGCGACATGCTCCAGACTCTTCTGATACTCCTTCTGTCCGGTGATCTCGGTTGCCGTCTCTATATGGACCTTCTGTCCGTCCAGCCAGTCAATGACCGCGTCGTGGACAATATACCACTGCTTTGTGGCGCTGTCCTGATACTCCCACTCATACTCCGCCTGAACCATGTTCCCGTCCGCGTCGAACATCTTGCGCAGCGGGCAAAAATCGCACTGCTGCTGTCCAGACCGCAGTGCCTGCCAGCAGGTCTTCCCCTGAAATGCCTCGGCCGCGCCGCCCCGCATCTGGGCAAGGGTGTTGTTGATGAACACAATTTCAAAGGTATCGAGCGTATTGACGTAGATGGCATACTCCAGATTGTCGGAGATGGTCTGCAATATCCGCATGGTCTGCGCCGCTTTGCGCTCTGCATTGCGGCGAATGATGAGGGATGCCACAACACCGGCCACATTCTGGAGCATCTCAATTTCAAACGCACGCCAGTTGCGGTATTGCAGGCAGTCGTCAAAGCCGACGTAGCCCAGGGGTGTGTTCATATCATAGATCGGGAATATGGCAACAGCTTTGATCCCCTGCATATCCAATATCTTAAAGTCGTCTTCCGGCAGCTGCCTGATATCGCTTGTGATAAATGCGCCGCCGCTCACAAGGGCGTCGTAGTTATAGTCCACCTTTTTCAGACCCTGCAGCAGGTCAATGGTCGACACCACCCCCTCGTTGCACCACTCATAGGTATTGGCCGTCATCTCTGCGGAAATGGTCTCAAAGATATAAGAACGGCTGACCTCCATGGTCAGGCCAGCGATGCCGATGATCTTCTGAATTGCCTCATCCATACTGTTGCTCTCGTAGGCCACGCGAAAAATCCGCTCCATCACCTCTGAAGAGCTTTTCGTGCTTCCTACATGGTAGTTTGTCTCCTGTATGATGTAGATGACCACACAATTGCCTTCGTCAACCGAAACCAGATTCCCCGAAAGTGCCAGCGGCAGTTCCGTCCCCTCAAAATTGATCCCCACAACCCGGTAGTGAAACACGCTGCCCATATCGCGCACCATGTCGATAAATTCGCGCAGCAATGGCTGCCTTCGCAATTTCAAAAATTGCGGCAACGGAATTGGTTTGGCGCCTTCCTTCAGATGTGCAGCGACCATATCAGGGGAAAAGATAAGCTGAGCCGGCGTATTGGCGTAAACCAACGTCATCGCCTCGTCATCCCTGCAAATCACGACAGGAAAGGGCGCGTTTTTGTAAACCAGTTCTAATTGTGCTAATTCCAGCTTGTTCTCCTCCCTACACAATGGCCTTTCCACCGTGCCGAATACCGGCTGACGTCATCCTGTCAGAATGCGCACAGCACCAATGACTCATTGTGCGCAAACGCGACCGAGCTGCTTTGGGCGGGCAGCGGGCTGATTTCTCCGTAGCTGTAAAATCCCGCGAGGGACATCCCCTCCGGCAGACGCCGCACAATATTGTCGGTTTCCACGTTTCCGTTTGGTGCCATGACAACATAGCGCCCGATGCAGGATATGCCAATTACCGTGCTGTACCGGTACCCCTGCGCTTCGGCCATTTTTTCCTTGAGATCCGAAATTCCCTGCTCCGCCGCTTTGCTGATCGCGTCGCGGTCAAGCGGGCAGACGGAGACGTTCGCCCCCGCAGGAATCCTGCCGATGGCGATGCCGCTGCCCTGTTTCATATCCAGCGCATGCAGTGTGCGCATGTAGGTAAAGGTATCGCCAAATTCGGCGTGTTGTTCCTCTATCATCAGCGGGTTTGCGGTAAAGGAGACCGTTGTGTTCCCATCGGCCAGATTATCCACCGGCAGGCCGACCTCCTCCAGATATTCGACAAAGGTCTTCCCCCCTACACGGTAAATCACATTGTTTTCCGCCCTGGTGACGGGCCGCTTTTTGGATGCGTCATTTTGTGAGACCGTCAGAACGGAAAAGACCGGTTGAATATTCCCGCCGATCGCCAGCAGCGCCATACGGTCGGTATAAGTATGCCCGCCAAAGATCACCGCGTTGGTATCCCCGTTACCATTGTAAGAGGGCAGCCCGCCCGTGACCGGCACACCGGGCGCGGCGCGGTTAAAGATATCGGTATAGACATCCAGCATCAGCGCGAGCTGATACGGCGGCAGGGCGATGACAAGCCCCGGCGTCTCGCCGAGCGTCCGCACCGCCTCACGGTACGCGTCTTCCACAGCCTGTACCACCGTTTCCGGCGTAATGGGTGCGGAGAGCACCGGCGCAAAGCTGCAGTCATCCGCCGTCAAAACAAGCAGTACCGCCGCCATCTCGTGAAATCCGTGCTTATGATCCATACTTGCAATGGCGGTTGCGCCAATGATCGGGAAAGCGCATGTCTCCGATAACACTGCGGCAAGCTCCTCCGCCTCCATGTCGGAATAGCATGTCAGAATACCTACGCTGTTTTTCCCCGGCGGATTTGCGGAAAGCTGATCATACAGCTCCTGCGCGGCAAGCGCCGGCTCATCTACGAGATATGTAACTGCAACCTGAGATTGCATCGCTGCCTACCTCCCAAAACTCTTTCATTTTTCATGATAATGATGTGCTGCCCCAAGCGCAATTTCTTCCATTTTTCATTATAGCAGAAACTTTATCAAATGCAAAGATTTTTTTGATATTCCCCACATATTCCCTGTGTCAAATTCGCCATATTTTTTGTGATTTCGACAATAGCAGGGCATAAATCCTGTATAATTCTTATTTGGGAAAAAGTTGTTTTTTCTGCGGGATACATGTATAATATGAATAATCATATTTTTGGAAAGGATCGTGCCGCGTGGGAGAGATGGAACGCAGCGCCCCCCCTTCGGATGGGGAGCAGAGCCTGATACAGCAACTCGAGCAGCTTCAAATGGAGAAAAAGCGCCTGGAGCGCCAAAACCGCAGGTTAAAGTATGACCTTGAGGCAATCAACACCAGATACGATACCGCAATACATATGCGTGACGCCGCCGCGCAGGAGCGTGAGCGGCAGGATCTCTATAACCAGCTGATGCTGCGGGCGCTCAAGAATGTGCTGATCGTTTTGGATAACAACCTGCGCTACGTTATCGGCACCGATCAGCCGGTCTCCGACCTTTTTTACCGCGGCACGCCGGGCTTGGACCTGTCGAACCTCCTCCTGTCTGAAATACTCTCTCCCTCCGCCGACCCCGCGTGGGTGCAGAAAACCGTGCAGAACTGCGTCACCGTACGTGAACAGATCACCAGCATGCAGTATAACGATGTCGTCCGCCTGCAGAGCGGCAAGCAGCTCCACGCGGATATCTCCATCCACCCCGCCGTTGACAAGGACGGCAGCGTGGTGGGTGTTGTCTTCCTGCTGCACGATGTTACGGAGCTTGTCCTTGTGAAGGAGGAGGCGGAAGCCGCCTCCCTCGCCAAGAGCAATTTCCTGGCCAATATGAGCCATGAGATCCGCACCCCCATGAACGCCATTCTGGGCATGACCACACTGCTCTCCTCCACCAGGCTTGACGATACCCAGCGCGGCTACGTCGCCAACATGAGCAGGGCCTGCGACAGCCTGCTCAACATCATCAACGACATCCTCGATTTTTCCAAAATTGACGCCCAGCGCTTTGAGCTCGCGGAGACGGAATACCGGCTCATCGATATGGTCAAAGATGTGACCAATATTGTCAGCCTGCGCGCGCAGGAGAAGAATCTGGACTTCATTCTCGACGTCGATCCCGCCCTGCCTGCAAGGTTAATCGGCGACGATCTGCGCCTGAAGCAGATTGTCCTGAACCTCCTCTCCAACGCCGTGAAATATACACCCGCAGGCGAGGTGCTCCTGCGCTTTTCCCTCGCCGGACAGACCGCGGAAGGCATTACACTGGAGATCTCTGTCCAGGACACCGGCATCGGCATCAAGCAGGATCAGATTGCTGTACTCTTTAGTCCCTTCAGCCAGCTTGATCTGCAAAAAAACCGCGGAATTCAAGGTACCGGGCTCGGGCTCGCCATCAGTAAGGGTATGACGGAAGCCATGGGCGGAACCATTTTGGTGGAAAGTGAATACGGTAGGGGTAGCACTTTTACCATCCGGGTGCCGCAAAAGGCCGTGGGGGAGTCGCGCGTCGCGACTGTCTCCTCCCCTTCCCGCAAGCATGTTCTGGTCTTTGGCAATACGCGCAGCAGCAGGGCGCTGACCGACATGCTGGACCGGCTTTTTTTGCAGTACGCCTATGTGACCGACGCCGAAGGGTTTCTCCGTGCCATTGGGGAAACGTGCTATACCCACCTGATTTATTGGCCGCAGCTCGCCGGCGACCTTGTCGCGCAGCACATGGACCGGCTGTCCTCCACACACATCATCTGTGTCAAGGATCTCGCCACTGCCGCCGTGCAGCAGGTCGCGGAGGGCACCGACCTGCTCTACACGCCGCTGATTATCACCGATGTGGCAAGCCTGCTCTCAAGCCGCTCCTCCAAGCGCAACGCCAGTTTGGCGCAGAAGAGCCCGACCCTTGGCACACTTATGACGCGAGATGCGCGTGCCCTTGTGGTGGATGATAATGAAATTAACCTCATGGTCGCCTGTGAAATTCTCAAGCACTATGATTTGGAGGTTGTGCAGGCCACCAGCGGCTTTGAAGCGCTGGCGTGCATTGAGAAAGAACCCTTCGATATTATATTCATGGATCACATGATGCCGGAGATGGACGGGCTGGAGACCACAAAGCGCATCCGGGAATCATACACCCCCAACGCGGACACGCCCATTATTGCCCTGACGGCCAACGCCATTGTTGGCACGCGGGAGATGTTTTTGGCAAACCAGATGAATGACTATATCAGCAAACCAATCGAAATCGCAGCCCTCAATGAGATTATCCGCCGCTGGCTGCCGCCGGAAAAGCTCGTACAGAATCCCCGCGCGCACGCGGATGCGGAGGATACCCCCATGATCCTGTCCGACGCGCTCACCACCCTTTCCGCAAAGTGCAACCTCGATGTGCGCACCGCGATCAAACAGCTCTCGGGCACAGAAGATGCCTATATCCCCATTCTGATCACCTATGTCACGCACGTCTCGAACAAGCTGGAGTCCATGCTCTCTGATGTAAACAAAAGCAATTGGGACGCGTTCCGCATTGAAATTCACGCGCAAAAAAGTGCTCTTTATAATATTGGAGCGCAAGCCCTTGCCGAAAAGGCGCGCAAGCTTGAGCTGGCCGCCTCCAGCGACAACTCCTCCTATATCCAGAAGAATTTTATTCCTCTCATGGAGGAACTCAAGTTCCTGTGTGCCACTGTACTGGAGCTTTTCCCGCAGGATACCTGCAAGCAGCCGCAGGAACCTGTGAACACGGAGCAGCTGCAGGCGCTTGACGGACAGATACAGGAAATCATCACACTGCTTGACGCGCTGGAAAATGACGAGGCGCTTGCCCGGCTGGAGGCACTGCGCCGCTACTGCTTCGGCGACCCGACAGACCACCAGCTTGAGGTGGCGTATACGGCCGTCCTTGGCTTTGACTACGACGGCGCTGTGGAGCGGCTGCACAATATCAGCAATAATCTGAACGGAGCAGGAGGCTGAATATCATGAATAGAGATTGCAGACCGATCATCTTATGTGTGGATGACGAGCCTACAAACCTCCGCCTTTTGATGGAGATTTTGAAAGACGATTATCACGTTTACCTTGCGCCCTCCGGCGAGCGGGCACTGACCTTCTTGCACGCAAAAACACCGGACCTCATCCTGCTCGACGTAGAAATGCCGCAGATGAATGGGTATGAGGTGATCCGTATCATAAAAAGCGAGCCCGAGTTCAGAGGGATCCCCATTATCTTTCTCACCGGCCTGGACGGGCGCGACAAGGAACAAACCGCGTTTGAGCTTGGGGCTGTGGATTATATCCTGAAACCCATATCCCCCGGTGTTGTCAAAGCGCGCGCCGGCCTGCATATCGAACTCGAGACGTACCGCCGCGATCTGGAAGAGCAGGTGGTGCGCCGCACCAATCAGCTTATGCACACCCAGGACTGCGTACTCGAAATGCTCGCCAACATGACCTCTTACCGCGATCAGGAGACCGGCGGGCACATTAAGCGCACCGGCTACTATACCGAGGTCATTGTAGACGAGCTGCTGCGTGTCAGCCGCCCAGGATATATTTTGGACCGCGAATATGCCACCTCCATTAAAAAATCCGCCAAGCTGCACGATATCGGCAAAGTCTCCATCGCGGATAGTATCCTGCTCAAGCCCGCGCGGCTCACACCGGCGGAATTTGAGGTGATAAAAATGCACACCGTCATCGGTGCGCAGATTGTGGATAATGCCATTGAAGACTTGGGCGAGACGTCCGCCTTTTTGGAGGTGGCGCGTGAAATTATCATCTCCCACCATGAAAAATGGGACGGCACCGGCTACCCCCAAAAGCGCTCCGGCGTGCAGATTCCCCTTTCCGCGCGCATCATGGCGGTGGTGGACGTGTATGACGCCCTTATCTCCCGCCGACCCTATAAGGAGCCATACAGCCATTCGGAGTCCCTTGAAATAATCCACAATGACACCGGCACCCACTTCGACCCCTCCCTTATCGCCCTCTGCGAGCCGGTATTCCCACGTTTTGAGGAGATCGCGCTTGCGCACCAGGACGAGGCATATGATCTCTACCCCCTCAAGCTACTCGAATAAACGGCGGCAGAGCCCCTTTTGTGATATGCTACCCCCAGATAGGACAGTGAAAAAGACACCGTCCTATCTGGGGGTAGCCGCATTTTGCGTTGTCCGCGTAACATAATTGCTGCCCCTCATTTCTGAAGGGCAGCAACGCAGAATCTTTTTTTCATTATCCTCTTGGCGGGTCGCATACCATTTGAATGCCTGCCGCTTCCTTGCGTGATTTGAAGGTTACGCCACGCAAAGCAGGTTTAAGAAGGCATTGGTTCCCCCTGCAAGCGTTACGTTTGTGCCCGTCACGCCAATGGAGACGGTGTCGCCGGCCGCAAGCGAGAGGATGGTAAATCCGGTGGCCTGCGACGCGGCGGTCTCCAGAACCAGATTGCTGTTGGCTGCCGCAGTGCCGTTGACCAGCAGATGGATGGTCGCACCTGTGCCCGCCACTGTACGCACACTGTAATCAATGACGTAGACACCTGCTGTCGCAATCGTGACAGCCGAACTGCCCGAGGTGAAGCTCACACCCCTGCCCGCGCTCTGGGCGTCGAGTATTACCTGTCCGCCTGCCGTGACCGTCCTGACGGTATTGGAGACAAATGCCCCGTATGCACTCAGGAATGCACTGCCGACCGGGCCGGTCGGCCCCGCGGGAATGCTGAAGAACAGGGACGCGCCGGTGGGGGTGACGGTCTCCTGCACCGAGGCAAGGCTGCCCGGCAAGCCTGTGCTTGTGCCGGACACCGTGATGGTTGCCGCGGTACCCGCCGCGCCGGTTGCCCCGGTGGGACCGGTGGGTACATCCATTGATGCGCAAACCGGCGTTGCGTGCGCCCAGTGGGGAGAAGTATCGCCTATGCCCCATCCAGCCGCGCCCAGACAATCAGCCTGTGGGTGGGATTGAGCGCCGGGGTACAGGTGATCAGCGTCAGCATATGGGTTTCGTCCGGCTGGAGATCCAGCACCCACCCCTCATCCGGCCGGACAGTAAAGGCCGCATACACGGTATAGGTAAAGGTCTCGCCGCCGCGGGTGAGAATAACCTGATCCCCCTCGGACAGCTTATCCAGATAGCGGAAGGCATGTGCCGCAATCAGGTTGCGGTGGGCGGCAAGCACACAGTTGCCCGCTTCTCCGGGCAGGGCGGATGTCGTCAGGTGCCCCACGCCGTAATACATCTCTTCTCCTGTCCCGGAGACAAGATTTTCTGAAAGGGATATCTTTGGTATCTTAATCGTCCCCAGCTGTACAAGCGTGATATCCGGCTGCGTGCGCGCACCCGCCGATTCCTCAAGCTGTAAATCCTCCATCGTTCCCTCGCCCGTCGCTGCCGGCAGTGCATCGGTCGTCTGTCCCGACGGGAGCGGCTTGGGGTCCGGCAGCTCTTCCACGGTCTGCGGCGCGGCAAGCCCCAGTTCTGAGAGCAGCAGCCTCCAGGGATAGGCCGACAGATTCACGACCAGAACGACAGCGACGATACCTAGCCCGATTCCAATGAAAATGCGGGAAAGCCGCCGCCTTGCTTTATAAGACATAACCAGTCCTCCAAATAACAGACTTGCTGCGTTACATTATATCACAATATTGGAAACAGAAAATATTCTTTTTATAAAATCACATGGCGGCGCAGCCTTTTCTGGATATATTTTCCTCTCTGCGCCGTATCTGTATTGGTATTTTGTTACATTTGTGCCTTGCCATGTGAGCGGCCTCATGCTATGCTGTAATTATATTCCATATCATGAATTTACAAGTAAGCACGGCTGATTTCCCCTTCCCGTTGCGCACAGCTTATACTGGATTCATCCCATCTTATATATGTCATATTCTCCTGAACCGCGGCGAAATCTTCTCTTTTTTGTAACATTAGCACCTTGTTTTCCCATAGTCCGCATGCTATACTTGAATTAAATGCCATCTTAGCCATTTCATCGGTAATTATTGGAGTGCAATTTTGAAAGGATGATTGTTTATGGAGTTTACAAAACCAAAGCACAACATGCTGCGGCGCAGCTTTGCCATCTTGCTGAGCGCGGCCATTGTACTGTCTCTGCTGCCCGGGGTATTTGCAACAGAGGACGAGACGCTGACATGGACGCCTGGGGAAAGCGCCATATTCAGTTTCCAGTATACGCTGGAAGCGGATCAGGCCGATTGCGTGGAACTGGTGGTTCCTGCGGGTCTGTTTGATGGCGACGTCGCAATCGATAACCCCGCGATCAGCGATGCGGAGGACGCGCCCACCCTGTTTACGGAGGCCGTTATGACGCCGACGGGCACTGAAAACGGGATGGATCACTATCAGGTGTCCGTCAATGGCGCGGAGATCACCGCCTATCTGGACGCTGCGCAAGAGGAGAACACGGTGTACACCGCATATGAACTGGCCGTCTCCGGCACGGTGTCCGAGGCGTTCGCGCCCGCCGAGGGCCTGCGCCTGACCGTCGGCGATACACAGGTGGACTTTGACGTTGTGGCGGAGGAGCCTGTTGCGGCGCAAGCTGTGGATGCATCCTCGTCCGGCATCTCCACATACGAATCGGGCAACGATGTAACGGACTTGATGCAGGATTTTGACACCTGGCTCATGCAGAACGGCGTGATACTGGACGCCGGCGATACCATTGACACCGCCGAGGCGTTCACGCTATTTGTCACCTTCCGTGTCCCTACCGTGTCGGAGGATGACACGGACGGCTCCTATGTGGTGCCGGACGATTACGCGGTGTTTGAACTGCCGGACGGTGTGGTGCTGGCGAGCACCGTCAGCTTTGCCATCAAGGTGCTGGATGAGGACACCGGCGAAGAGCTGGTGCTCGGCACCGTCACACTCAGCAACAGCGACAGCGGAGCCATCATAACGGTGACCTTTGACGGCGAGGACGCTGCCGCGATACTGGAAAACTTCATTGATCTGATTGTCACCTTTGATGTTACGCTGCAGTATAACGGAACCAATGAATCCGACAGCAGCGGAGATACCCTCATAGACATTCTGGGCAAGGAATATCAGATCATTCCCCCGCAGGAAGAGAGCACGGTTACGCTGACGAAAACCGGCAGTATCGATGCGCAGACCGGCATTGTGGACTGGACGCTCACAGTCACGAGCGATACCGACGGCGCGCTGGACGGATATATCCTCTCAGATGATTTGGACGCCGGGATAAATGTCGGCGACTATATATCCGGCAGCTTCGATGACAACGGCGCGGGCGGAACAGGCGGATTTACCGGCAATTTGCTGTCCTATACCTTCCCGGACAATACGGTACAGGGCACCTATACCTTCGACTTCCAGACACAACTCACCGATGCTGTGCGGTTTATATCCACGAGCACCACAAGCGGCTCGGCAACGATTGAAAACACGGCGCTGCTCACCCCGCAGAACGGGGAGGCCATTGAGGATTCCGCGACTTTGTCCTACACGCCGACCTGGATCAGCAAGAGCGGGTCTTATACCTCTTCCGGTGCCGTCTGGAGCGACCCGGATAAGCGGTTTGTGACCTGGTCCATTACCGTGAACCCCAATGGTGTGGATATCGGGACGTCCTCCGTCACGGTGCAGGATACCATCCCCGCCGGGTTAACGGTTGATACAAGTGCCAGTACAATCGTGTTTGACGGCGAGAGCACGCAGTATGATCTGTTTGACAGCTCCTGGTACAGCAGCAAAGGTGTCAGCAGCGTCGTATACGATACGACCGACAACACGGTAACCATTGTATTTTCCAGCCTGAGCACAAAGTGTACCATTACCCTTGTCACAGCAGCGGACGATTCCGCTCTTTACCTCAACGGGAGCCCCTCCACATATAGAAACGTCGTTACCATTGATAAAGACGATACTGAACTCGGCACCGCAAACGCGTCGGTAACACCGTGGATTACCAGCCTGTCAAAAACCGGGTCTTGGGCAACCAATATGGAAGCGGGCACCATCCAATGGCAGGTCAATTATAACGCCGGTGTGCAGGCTGCGGATGAAACGGAGGCGGTCATATATGACCTGGTGATCCCGGGCGACAGCATACCTGCATGGAGCACCCTGGATGCCGCCGCACAGAGTGCATTTGACAGCGAAGCCACTTACAACACGTTTGTTACCGCAACGTACAAAGCCCTGAACCTGACTTTGGTTTCCGGGTCGGCACAGGTAACCACAGACCAGAATGCTGACGGAACCACCGATACCGCCTCTTGCAGCACGATAGAAGAGATACCCTTGTATAACACCAGCGCTGAACTTGTAGCCTATCTGGTAAAAGTGACCGTTACCGAGCCGACCCATAAGATTGTTTTCAGATATCAGACGCAGGTCACCGATCCCGTACTCCTGCTGGATACCTCCACATTCTGGAACCGTGTCTTGGTAAAGGTCGCAGACCTGTATGCCGGTGCAAACGGATCCATCGCATGGAATAACACCTTCTTTACCAAGGAGGGCCTTGTGGCAGACGATGACAACGAGTCCAATTTACCGGACGCCACGGTGGCCGCAAAGCCTTCGGCAGCCTCGGCCACGGATGAAGGGGCAAAGACGGTGTTCAATTACAGCGATCAGACGGCAATCTTTAAGCTGTCCATCAACGTCAATCAGCTGAACCTGACGAATCTGGGCCAGTCCTCCAGCCGCGGCGCGGAAAGCAAGATCACATTGACGGACACCTTGCCGGTCGGCTGGGAGATCACCACCTTTGCGGATGACAGCACATATGCCGTATATGATGCATCCGGCAACCTGGTTGCCGACCTGTTCACCTCCGCCGATGCGGCGGCGGGTAACACGGTCTATACGTTTACCCTGGAAGGCACCGACATCGCCAAGCTGGACGGCGCTACGTACTATATCTACCTGAAGGCGGCATTATCGGAGCCGGAAGCGTACTTTAACGTCAATGCGGAATATACCTTCACAAATGAGGCAACCGCTTCTTTTACCGCATGGGATTTGTCGTTAGTCGACACACAGGACGTTGCTGTAACGAGCACGGTTTTCGATAAGGCAAACGAGCTCAAAAGCGACGGCTATGTCCTCTGGAGCATCATCTACAATCCCTATGGCCTGGAGAAAATCGGCGATTATATCGTCGACACCCTGCCCGAGGGGCTGGAGCTGGAGGACGGTACCGCGATCGCTTATCCGATTACCCAGTGGAATGAGGACGGAAGCTATGTGGTGAGTACGACGCCCATCGATACGCCGGAGTCGTATATCAGCTATAACGTCAGTACAAGACAGCTGACCTTCCGCTTCCCTGACAGCAGCACGGGCTATGTGTTACAATATGTCACTGTGGTAACCGCAGACGCAAACGGAATACTGACCAATCAGGCGGAGCTTTACTATGACGACAGCCTGACGGAGGAGGCGGATGACACCTACACGGGACCAGTGCCGACGCCTACGCCGTTGCGGAGCTGACCGGCCGGATTGAACTGGCAAAGATAGACGGCATCACGGGTGACCCCATCACAGGCAATAGCGCCACATTCACGCTTTACAACGCGGATAAGACGGAAATCGTGCGTGTGGCCCAAACAGACAGCGACGGCATACTGCTGATGCGCGGCTTACCGGTAGGCGACTATATTCTCATGGAGACCAATCCGCCCAGCGGATACCTGGTTGACGCGTATCAGGAATATACGATCTCCGTGACGAAGGATTCGAGCAGCTCAGCGGTCACCACAATGGACGGCGTCACCGCATCCGACGGCACGCTGTTTGAGATCAAAAACTATCCGTCGGACGCGGTTGGGCAGCTCGCAATCAGCAAGAGCATTTCCGGAAATCAGGCAAGTACAGCGGATGTATTTACATTCACGATATCCTTCTACGAGCAGGGCGCGCTCAGCGGCGAGACTTACAGCTATATTGACCAAAACGGAACTGTCGGCGAAATAACCGGCACCGGTACGTTTACACTGTCCGCCGACGAGCAAATTACCATCGTGAACATCCTCCTCGACACCACCTATACCGTGACAGAGGCGGAGGACGACCACGGCTATACGGCCAGCAGCCAAACAGTGACCAATTCGGGCACGGAAAACGAATTGACCGAATCTGCAACCGGCCGGACTACAGACGGGACCATTGTCTCAGGTACCACGTACGTGACCTATCACAATTATAAGAGCAGCTCCGATGGCTCCGGCGGCGATGGCGATGGTTCCGGCAGCGATGGCGATGGCGGTGATAACTCCGGCGGCGACAGCTCCACGACCGATTCCAGTACGCGCAAGCCCACCGGCGGCGACCGCAGTGACAGCACCACCGGTGACGACAGCATTACAACGATCCCCGACAGCATTACGCCCCCCTCCCCCGGCAATGACATCGCCTCCGGGGAGAACGGCACCTACGTTGAAGTCGATGAAAACGGCGTCCCGCTCGGGACCTGGGAGGACGACGGAAGCGGCGCGTGGGCTTTTACCCCCGCTGAAACGGAAACAGTGGATACCCCCACTGCAACAACAGTATCGCAAAGCGGCGCAACCCTGCCCAGGACCGGCAGCCGGTCGATGTTGGCCGCGCTGGTCGTCGCAGGCGCGTTCTGTGCCGCCGGTGTACTCATCGGGCGCAGAAAACAAGACGCAGCATAAATTCATATCACAGTTCCTGCAAGGCCGGCCCCTTCCAGCGATGGAGGGGGCTGGCCTTTGTCATACGGGACAATCCGTGCGTCATATGCTGGGAAAAAGGAGGGAACGCCGATGTTTGACCCGGAGGATATGCGCCAACCGGAGCAATCGCCGGAGCGCAGCGGGCTTGCGGATCTGTCCGCCATTCACATCAGGGAGGATTTGCCGCACGCGGAAAAGGTGCAGGCCTTTTTATCGGACATAGAAAACCCGTACTGCTTTCGCTGCGGCGATGTCCCCGTAAACGTCCGCTTTACCGGCGGCGGCCCGACGCTGGGAAGCGCGCTGCAAAGCTTCTTTTCCCGTATCAAACAGGGCTGAGGCCGCAGGAAGGGCAGGAGATACCATGGCACGCATCCGAAAAGCCATACCGAACGGGGCCGCCGCGTCGGAGGAGATTGTCTGGCATATCGCGCTCTATATCCGTCTTTCCAAGGATGACGGCAACGACGAGAGTCTCAGCGTCACCAATCAGAAGAAAATTCTCACGGAGTATGTGGCACATTTTTTTCAGGGCAATTATGAAATTGCCGACTATTATGTGGACGACGGCCGGACGGGCACGGACTATGACAGGCCGGATTTTCAGCGCATGATACATGACGTGGAGTGTAGCGCAGTCAACTGCGTGATCTGTAAAAACCTCGCCCGCGCGTTTCGTAACTATGCGGATCAGGGCTATTTTCTCGAGACCTTCTTCCCCCTGCACGGCATCCGCTTCATCACGCTTGGCGACCCGAAGATAGACACCTATCTGAACCCCGAAGCAATCAGCGGCATGGAGGTGCCCATCAACGGCCTGATGAACGACCGCTTTGCCTACGCCACCTCAAGCAGCGTGCGCAGAACCTTTGACACCAAACGCAGGGCGGGTGAGTTTATCGGCGCGTTCGCGCCGTATGGGTACGCAAAGCACCCGGAAAACAAGAACGCCCTCGTCATCGACGAGGACGCGGCACAGGTGGTACGGGATATTTTCCAGTGGTTTGTCTACGGCGACGGCACCTCAAACGAGGCGCTGAGCAAGGAGGGCATCGCGCGCAAGCTCAATGCCCTCGCCGTGCCCAACCCCACGCGCTATAAGGCGCAAAAGGGGATGAAGTATCAAAACCCCCGCGCAAAAGAAAATGACGGCCTCTGGACGGGCACCTCGGTCGCGCGGCTGCTCAAAAACAAGGTCTATATCGGAACCATGGTGCAGGGCAGGCAGCGGGTGATCAGCTACAAAGTACATGACATGGTGAACACCCCGGAAGCGGAATGGTATCAGGTGGCGCATACGCATGAACCGATCATTTCCCCGGAACTCTATGCGCTCGCCCAGACACTCCATGCAAGGGACACCCGCGCCGCGCCGCAGAGAGGGGAAAACCATCTCTTTTCCGGCTTTCTGTTCTGCGCGGACTGCGGCAAGGCGATGACCCGGCGAGCCTCAAAGGGCATCGTGTATTACAACTGCTCTACCTACAAGCGCAAGTCCAGGGAGCTGTGTACCAAGCACACCATACGCCTGGACAAAATGACGCAAGCGGTTCTGCTTGTGATTCAGACCTACATTGCGCTCACGCCGTCTCTGGCGGAACTGACCGCGCAGCTGAGGCAGGCGGGCCCGCAGGCAAAGCCCACCCGGTTGGCGCGCCTTTTGCGCCAGCGTGAAGCGGAGCTTGCAAAAACGCAGAACATGCTCACAGCGCTCTATCCGGACTGGAAGAACGGCGATATCACCCACGCGCAGTACCGCGAACTGAAGGAAAAATTCGAACAGCAGGCGGAAGGCCTGCGCGATGCCGTCCGGCACATCGAGGCGGAGCTGGCGCTGGCGGAACAGACGCACACACCCGGTCATCCTTATCTGCAGGCCTTCCTCGCGCACCGGAATATTCCGGAGCTGTCACAGGGTATCCTGGCGGAGCTTGTCGCCGGCATTTTTGTCCATGCCCACGGCGAGATCACCATTCAGTTCACATTCGCAGATCCATTCAGCCGCCCGGAGGAACATCCGGAGGGCTGATTTCCTTTCTCATGCCGGCCGGTTGCGCATATACGCCTGCCGCCGTGGGGCCAGTCGGCCCTGTGGGGCCGGTGACGCCAACGCCTGCTGTGCCGGTCGCGCCCGTCGCGCCGGTTGCCCCGGTCGCACCCGTCGGGCCGGTCGGGCCGGTCGGGCCGGTTACCCCGAAGAACGGGCCGGTCGGGCATACGCTCGGCACACAGTGGCAGGAATTGAAGGTGGGCTGGCCGCAAGTACTGTTGCAGAATCGAAAGTCCACTTATATTCACTCCTTTTTTCAGATTCACATAGAAAGGATGACGATGGGGCGTTGTCCTCCCATTCATCATGTAGGCGCAGATCGTGCCAATGAAACATCTCTGTTTCTGTCCAGCATATGCTGTGCCGCACGCAAATGTCAGTCCCCTCCCGCCGTCAAACCCATCCGCTTGCAGCGAATATCTTTTGTATGTGCAGGTTAGGGAAACTTTTATCAATCTTTACATCGTTTTTAATGTTTCTTTTTTGATTTTTCCATATATCTGTGATACAATTTGCAAGTTGAAACAGGGATGGAAAGGATATGGCTGATATGGCTCATTCGTTTGACTGCCTGATCATCGGCGCGGGCGTCGCCGGTGCCGTTTCGGCGCGGGTGCTGGCCGACGCGGGCAAACGCGTACAGATATGGGAGCGGCGCAATACCCTCGGCGGGAACGCTTATGACGCGCCGGACGCATCCGGCATTCTGGTGCATCGTTACGGCCCGCATATCTTCCACACCGACAATGCGCAGGTGTTTTCCTTCCTTTCGCGCTTCACCCTCTGGCGGGATTACCAGCACCGCGTTGCAGCGGATGTATATGGGACGAAGATGCCGGTCCCCTTCAACCTCACCTCGCTGGAGCTGGCGTTCGGCAAAGCGACGGCCGCCGCGCTGGAGCAACGCCTCATCGCCGCCTTCGGCGCGGAGCGAAAGGTCTCCATCCTGGAATTGCGGCAGAATGAAGACCCCGCGTTATCGGCGCTTGCCGACTACATCTATGAAAACATCTTTCTGCACTACACCGTCAAGCAGTGGGGGCAAACGCCGGAGGAGATCGATCCCGCCACCACCGCGCGGGTGCCGATTTTCCTCTCGCGAGACGACCGCTATTTTCAGGACCGGTACCAGGGTATCCCGGCAGACGGCTATACGGCGCTTTTTCACAGCATGCTGGACCATCCCAATATTGTGGTGGAGCTGAATACCGAGGCCGCCGCGCGTCTCGCCTTTGGTGATACCCTGCAGGTGGACGGCACGGCGTTTACGGGCCCCGTCATCTATACCGGCGCGCTGGACGAATTGTTCGGCTGCACTTACGGCCGCCTCCCCTACCGCACGCTGGATTTTCTCTTTGAAACCCATCGGCAGGCGTGGTACCAGGCCTATGCAACGGTGAACTACACCGTCAGCGAGCCATGGACACGCATCACTGAGTTTAAGCATCTGACCGGCCAGCACAATCCGAACTGCACCACCATCGCAAAAGAGATTGCGCGCCCCTATACGGGCGCGGCGGGGGAGACGCCGTATTACCCCATCCTCTCACCGGAGAGCAGCGCGCGCTACGCCCGTTACCGCAGCCTTGCGGCGCGCTGGCCCAATCTATACCCGCTCGGGCGGCTCGCCGATTACCGATATTACAATATGGACGCCATCGCGGCGCTGGCACTGGCGCTGGCCGACCGCCTGCGCGCCGACGGCGCATAAACCATTTTGCAGGCGGCAAAACTAAGGCAATCTGTCCCCCGCACTGCTTTCTCCATAAATACACATCGATAGGAGCACGGTAGCCATGCAGAAAGTCATTACCTTTGCGGTCCCCTGCTATAACTCGGCGGAATATATGGAGCACTGTGTTGACTCCATTTTAACCGCGGCGGCGCAGGATGTTGAAATCCTGCTGATTGACGACGGCTCCGTGAAGGACGATACACCCGCCATCTGCGACCGCTACGCCGCGCAATACCCGGAGATCATTCGTGCGATTCATCAGGAAAACGGCGGGCATGGCGAGGGCGTAAACCAGGGGATACGCCACGCAAACGGACTATACTATAAAGTAGTCGATTCCGACGACTGGCTCGACGCCGACGCACTCTCCGCCGTGATGGCGCAGCTGCGCGCGTTTGCAGCGGAGGCGCAGCCCATCGACATGCTCATCACAAATTATGTCTATGAGCATGTATGGGAAGATACGCGAAAGGTCATGCGCTATCCCAATGTGTTCCCGCGCAAGCGTGTCTTCCAGTGGGAGGAGATCGGCCGCTTCCGCCCGTCGCAGTATCTGCTCATGCACTCGGTCATCTACCGGACAAACCTGCTGCGCGAATGCGGTCTGGAACTCCCGAAGCACACCTTTTACGTAGACAACCTGTTTGTCTACCAGCCCCTCCCCTATGTGCAGAGCATGTATTACATGGATGTCGACCTCTACCGCTATTTTATCGGCCGCGCCGATCAGTCGGTCAATGAGCGTGTGATGGTGCAGCGCGTCGACCAGCAAATTTTAGTCACCCGTCAGATGCTGGTCAGTCATAATCTCAGAACCCTGCGCAAATCCCAACGCAAGCTGGGGCGTTATATGATCAACTATCTGGCGATGATGATGACCATCTGCTCCATCTTCCTGCTCATTGACGGCTCGCCCGCGGCGCTCGGGAAGCGCATGGAGCTCTGGGAGGAGGTGCGCGCGCTTGATGCCGACCTCTACCACAAGCTGAAATACCGCTCTATCTCCCTCGTGAGCAATATTCCGGGGTATCAGGGGCGCAGAGCCACCGTCTCCATCTACCGGATGGCGCAGCGGATCTATAAATTCAATTGAAGCAGACGGGCTGTCACAAAAGCGGACAACCATCACCTGATGATTGTCCGCTTGGTATCGCTATTGCGCCGTATCGGGCAGGGAGTCGTCCTCGTCAATCCATTCCTGCACGTCAACCACGCGGTACTGCGTGTTCGTATCGCGGATCACCACCCGCGCGATGCCCGCGTTGATGATGAGCCGCCGACACAGCGCGCAGGAGGTGGTGTCCGGCAGGACGCCGCCGCTGACCGGATCGCGGCACACCATATAGAGCGTCGCGCCCAGCATGTCCCGCCTTGCAGCGGAAATAATGCAGTTCTGCTCGGCATGCACCGAGCGGCACAGCTCGTACCGCTCACCGGACGGGATCTTCATCGCCTCGCGCGTGCAATAGTTGAGCTCGGTACAATTCGCCCTGCCCCGCGGCGCGCCGTTATAGCCGGTCGAAATAATCTCGTCATGCCGCACCAGAATCGCGCCGTAGCAGCGGCGCATACAGGTTGAACGCTCCGCGACCGTCTCCGCAATATCCAGATAATAGTTTTCTTTATCAATCCGCATCACGCAAACACCCCCGCCCATGCGCAAATGATATTCTATTATAGTATAGCGCCTCCCCCCTTCCGGCGCAAGTACAATTCACATATTGTTTACGTTTCCTCGCTTGACGTATTCATGGGAAACGTCTATCATAGTATATAAACCTATAACCAAGCTTAAACGATTACAGGCGGGCTATACCGACTGCACAGAATGGGAAAAGGAGGTTCGTACATTGATGAATTGGCTGCGACGAATGATGTACGGCCGTTATGGCAGCGACCAGCTGTCGGTTTTCCTGATTGTAATCTATATCATCCTTGGCCTGGTTGGGATGATCACACGCCTCTCTTTCTTGTCCTGGATAGGGCTTGTTTTTTTGATGATCGCCTGTTTCCGTGTCTTCTCACGCAATGTTCCACGCCGCCGCGCCGAAAACATGCGCTTTATGAACCTCGCCGCGCCGTTGATCCGGTGGCTGAAAATGCGCCGCACCATAGCCAGAGACAAGGAACACCGCTATTTCCGCTGTCCCAACTGCGGGCAGTGCCTGCGCGTGCCGCGGGGCAAAGGCAAGGTCACCATTACCTGCCGCGCCTGTGGTATCAGCTTTGAGGAGAACAGTTGAGGATAAGATGAAAATTGCGCTTGCATTTTCGCGCAACCTGTGCTATCATAATTAAGCTGCCAATTTGGACATGCGGCTGTAGCTCAGTTGGATAGAGTGACTGGCTACGAACCAGTAGGTCGGGGGTTCGAATCCCTTCAGCCGTACCAGGATAAGTTCTGAAATCGTTGGATTTCAGGGCTTTTTCTTTACTTTTTTTACGGTTTCAAATAATGTCATTTTGCATTTAGCGCACATTTAGCGCACAACGCCCTAAAAAACACAAATTGGGGCGCATAAAAGGACGGTTCCCTTCTGTCGGGGTTCCGTCCTTCCTTTATGCCTTGGCTTTCGAATCCCTTCAGCCGTACCATATTAACCGAACAAAAAAATGCAGGGGGTTCAATCCCTTGTGTTGCAAGGGATTGTGGGCTTTCGGAGCGCTATTCCCGAAAGCCCGTTTTCTGTAGATGCAAGCAAAAATCGCCGCAATCCATTGGCACAGTAAGACTAACTGGTTTTTCCTAAGAGCAGTATCAAAAAATTTTTCGTAGCCTGATTATTGCATTATTTTCTGAAATCCCCGGCAGATGAAAGGTCATCATGACCTTCCGCCTGCCGGGGATTTTTTTCGTTTCCCGGAAAAACACAGCCCTGCCAACGGCGCAATGCTGTTCGGGACGGAGGGGGGGTGTAGATAAATTCTAAGTATAGTAACTATGGATATCCCGAAACAGACAGAAGATATATTTTCGGATTCTGGATTTTCCGCTATCTTTCAGTTTCGGGAAATCCAGCAAATTCTTAATGTCCTCCATCCATAAATTGATCAAGGGATGGTCAGGAATGAAACAAGAATATTGAGAATCATCAATTTTCTTTTTTAATTTCAAGCATTCTTTGCGCCATGCGCTGTAGTCATCCTGATACGCTTTCATATATTGTTGAAACGATTCGATCTCATCTGTCTGCATAGATGCAATCGCAGTGCGAAGATAGAGCGCCGTAACACGCATGAGTTTATCTTTCGCCAATTCTTCATGTATCTTCTGAAAATACGGAAGAACATAGCGGTTTATATCCTCCACAAGTTGATCCATAGCGGCAGATAATTGTTCCCTAGTGTTGCCATAGCTATGCCAGCCCGTCCCTGCCGGATACCTATGCTTACCAGTGATTAGAACGGCAATATCGGTTCCTTGCCCCACAGTATACCAAGGGTGGCTACGCCAATTTTGATTATAGCAAGACGCAACCTCAGTGATGACCAGATTCCCCTCCTCATTGTAAAAGTCTCGTTGAATGATGATATGGTCATATAGTAAATCTTCTGTGAAACGGGTAAAGCCATAAAGAGATTGATGTGTACTGCAAAATATGAAGTCCGGAAAGTTATGTTCCATCATCGCAATCAAGTCTTTTTTGATTGGAATACTTTTCATCTGCACGCTCCTCATACAAATATTATTTATTCCTGATATTGTCGTTTCTGATTTCTCCGCTTGGCATTCCCGCCATAGCGGAATGGTTGCTTGATAGGCTGGAGGACTTAAACTGTTCGCTACGTTATTTTATTATGAGCTGAAACAATGCGGCGAGATAGCCGGAGAACTTCGGGCCAAGTTGCCGTTTAGCGGAAAGGTGTTATTAACACAATTAGGCATGAATACTTATAAGTATTTTTGACCCGTTATGTCTACGACTATTTCGGCCATCTCATCAGGTGTTTTTTCTGTGCCGTTTGACAGCCATTTTATCAATATGCTTATGAATCCCCCTGTTTGAAAAGCCAATGCATAATCAATATTTTTATCTGTATTGCCATACATTTGTTTTCGGATTTTTACCAGATATTGTTCTGAATTGCTCAATGCGGACATTACAATTT
>JAJBUC010000106.1 GCA_020860545.1 Oscillospiraceae bacterium
GTGTATAGATATATGCCCTGTGTTCTATTTGGTAGTCACCTTTATCTTTATGTTTGCAACAAAAAATGTGTGAGTATACGGAAATTATAATATACTGCAACTCTGGACATTTCGTCCAGAAGTAGACGGTAGGAAAGGGGGGCTTTCCATGACCTTTGGTGAGAAGCTACAAGCCCTCCGTAAACAGCAAAAAATATCACAGGAGGCGCTGGCTGAGAAATGTGACGTATCCCGCATGACGGTTTCCCGCTGGGAGTCCGATCAAGCCCTGCCGGATATAAGGCAGATTATGAAAATCAGCGAATTTCTGATGGTATCGGTGGACTACTTGCTTTATGATCGGGTTGATGATGTGGAGACAGGCAATTTTAGTGACTTTCACTCGTTGCGTATTCTCTTTTGGGTGTGCATAGCCATCAATATCTGCGGTATGGTTATCGCCATGATCGGATGGCTGTGGGTTCGGGTGGCGTTCCCCGTGGTGATGGGGCTGATTATGAACCTGTTGGCCTGTGTGTTTTTTGAGATATTCCCGCCGAAGGGGATTGACCGGGTGATGATGCGATACGCCCGCAGGCGGTTCTACGCTGCCAGCGTGTGGACATTCCTACCCGCTCCGATCTTCATAGGGATTGAGATCGTATACTCCATAGAACATTACAGTTCCCTGCTCCCATATTTTATCGGTGGGGCCGTGTACATACTGGTTGCAGCGATCTTCACCATCTACCAGATGTGGAAATATAGAAAATAAACAAATTTAGAAGCCGAGCACCGGAAGCGCGAAAACGCTCCCCGGTGCTTTTTATTTTCCCGGTTTCGGATAGGTGATTTCTCATAAAACGGCCCATTCACAAAAATGTGCATCCGGTTTGATAATGTACGGCGTTTTGCGCTAATTTTATACAGCAATTTCACATTCCAGTTATGGTTTGCACAGGTTATATCCGGTAATGTATGTGTACTTCACAAATATGTGCGGTCAATGACCGTCAGGCTTGCTTTCAAAAAAACTGCAAGCCCGGCGGCGATTCTTCCTGTCCATCGGGCGGCGGTTTTTGAAGCCGTCCTTTTTCTATGCGTGGCGGCATTGAGGAAGTGCCACCCATGCGCAACTATGGACAGTTAAACTTTTATAAATCGGCCAAACCCTGCCACTTCGGGACGTTTCGTCCAGAGGTGCGCGGCGGTTGTCCCGGCTGTCGATCCCCGCCATGCTCCAACCTGATTTTTTATGCAACCCCTAAAAAATCAAGATGGAGGTTACTTATGGCAACGATCAATTTACGGGACTTTTACCCGTGGTATACACAGGACATATTTGTGGAGGTTTCCGATGCGGTGGCCGAGGAGCTGCTGGCGGACAAGCGGTATCAAAAATCACACTGGCAGCGGCAGAGGCGCAACAAGGCATTTTATTCACTGGATGTTGGAGACGGTATCGAAAATGGCGCTTGCTTTGCAGAGCTGTCTCCCCATGAGGTCATGGAGCGCAGGCTCCAGTGGTGCCGCCTGTGCCGGGCGCTCAATTCCCTGTCCGAAACGCAGGGGCGGAGGATCGAGGCGCACTACATACTCGGCAAAAGCAAAGTCGATATTGCCCGAGACGAGGGAGTGGCTGAGAAGTGTGTGCGCCGCTCTATTGAGCAGGGCCTGTGGAACATGAAAAAATATATGCAGGAAAATTTCTAAAAAAGGGGTCGGTTTCGACCCCAAAATGAAGTAGGTTAGTGAGAGGGGGTTTCCCTCTCTACTAACACCGAAGGCCGGAGCAGTCCGGCTCTCGGTTTCACATATGCGGGAGCGCCGCGCCGGATTTATGCCATCTATTCTCTCAATGACGGGCCAAACGCATAAGGCGCGGCGCTCCCACACTTCGGGACGTTTCGTCCAGAGGTGAGGACAGGCCAAAGGCCAGCACTTTCACGGTGCTGGCCTTTGGCATTTATATCGCATGGGAGGGACTTCACTATGCAAACACAAGTGAAATATCAGAGCGAAATTAAAACCGCCACAATGGGGGATCGGACAATCACCATTGAAAATCTCACCCCTATTTTGCCGCCGAAGGAGCGGGAAAAGCGCAAGCAGGAAATTGAGCAGCGCCTGTTTAACGTGTTCAGCAAGTACGCCGACAATCGGTGTGGATAGCAGTACATCCTTGTTGCACGGGGCCGACAGAGGTATAATATAGTTGTAGGTTGGCTCCCGTTTTCCGATAGAAAGGGAGCTAATTATGAACAACCGAATTGACGCTGTGTACGCAAGACAATCCATTGACAAGAAAGACAGCATCAGCATTGAAAGCCAGATCGACTTCTGCAAATATGAGCTAAAGGGAGGCAGTTGCAAAGAATACACCGATAAGGGCTATTCCGGCAAAAACACCGACCGCCCCCATTTTCAGGAGCTTGTGCGGGATATAGAAAAGGGCCTGATTGCCAGAGTGGTGGTTTACAAACTGGACAGGATCAGCCGTTCCATCATCGACTTTGCGAACATGATGGAGCTGTTCCAGAAATACAATGTCGAGTTTGTATCGTCCACCGAAAAGTTTGACACGTCGACCCCGATGGGCCGGGCCATGCTCAATATCTGTATCGTGTTCGCGCAGTTGGAACGGGAAACAATTCAAAAGCGTGTGACCGACGCCTATTACTCCCGCTGTCAAAAGGGGTTCCACATGAGCGGGAAGGCCCCCTACGGCTACCGGCTGGAGCCGACCGTGGTGGAGGGTGTTCGCACAAAAATGATGGTAGCCGAGCCGGAAACGGCGGAGCATGTGCGGCTTATGTTTGAAATGTACGCCGAGCCGGACGTTTCTTTCGGGGACATTGCCCGGTACTTCGCGGCGCAGGGTATCAGCTTTAATGGCGGAGAACTGCAACGGGCAACGCTGTCCATGCTCCTGCGTAACCCCGTTTACGCTCAGGCCGATCTTGACTTGTATGAATTTTTCAAGACACAGGGCGCGGCTATCGTCAATGATGCGGCAGACTTCTCCGGCTCCAACGGCTGTTATCTCTATCAGGGCCGGGATGTGACGGCCAACAAGAATTACGATTTGAAGGATCATATTCTTGTGATCGCGCCCCACGAGGCGCTGATCCCGTCCGATGTGTGGCTGGCCTGCCGGAAAAAGCTACTCAGCAATTCCGGCTTTGGCGGCACACGCAAGGCAAAAAACACATGGCTGGCCGGAAAAATCAAATGTGGCAGGTGCGGCGCGGGCCTGATGTGCTCCGACAATCCGGCGCGCATCCCCTATTTCCGGTGCCGGAAACGGGCCGACCGGAGAAGCTGTGAGGGCTGTGGAACGCTTCGGGTGCGGGAGGTGGAGGAGTCTATCTACGGGGAAATGGTGAAAAAGCTGGCGGCATTTCAAACGCTGACGCGCAAAAATCCCACAAAAGCCAATCCCAAACTGACCGCCCTGCAAGTGGAACTGGCACAGGTGGAGGCCGAGATTGAAAAACTGCTGAATACCCTGACGGGCGCAAATGCTGTCCTGCTGTCCTACGCTAACGGCAAAATTGAGGAACTGGATGCAAAAAGGCAATCGCTGGCAAAAGCGATTGCCGATGTAAGCGCCGAGGCCGTTTCCCCGGAGCAGTTGGAGCGCATCTCCGGCTATCTCCATAATTGGGAGGGCATCAGCTTTGAGGACAGGCGGCTGGTGGCCGATGGTTTGATTTCTACCGTCCGGGCCACGAGCGAGAATGTCCAGATTGAATGGAAAATCTGACCCATATTTTCAATTATTTTTACTTCGCGGTTTGTTGTACGTTGTCAAACGATGTTTGCGTCAATTGAATCATGGATGATACCATCAAGGTTTCTGAAACACTATTTTCTAACGGCGGTTGCCTATGAAATGGTGTCTGCACCAAAACTGGTGTACGGGGTTATGTTAGAAATGGCATGGCCTTCCGCGCTGGAAAAGGAAACGGGCTGTGATTTCCTGTCACACAAGGCGATGCCTTGTGCGATATGGAGAGGTTTAACCGCGCCGTAAAAGGCAGGCTTGTTTTTTTCAACAGGACTGCTTTTGCGGCGCTTTATATATAGAAAGAGGTCAAACATGTAGGTGTGTTTCCCTGTGACAAACGCGCCGGAAAGGATGAGGTGGTTGCGGTTTTATTTGCGGTACGCTGCGCGATCTAAAAATAACGAGGAGGATGAGCATGAAAATAGCAATGTTCTGTAGAAAGAAAATGGGAAGTATGGCGGCACTGGTGACCGCTTTGGCCATCGCCTTGCCACTGAGCCCTGTGTATGCGAATTATACACCATCCACGGACAGTGCCCCGGTGGATCCGTCCGTCATCACCGCTTCCGCTTACTACGATGCGATGTCTGCCGCCGAGATGTTAGGGGCAAATGTGGTCGCGACCAGCAGCTACGACGTCTATTGGCGGGATACCACGCCACGCCTGAACACCTTTCTGGGTATCTGGGGTACCGATGTCAATGAAAACCCGGATCCCTATGTGCAAAATTTATTTTATAACTATGATAACTATGACATTGGTGACGCGAACAGCAACGAAGGGAGATGGACGGCTACACCCTATACCATACTCAATGATATCATGTATGATACATGGGTGGAAGGAAAAAGTGGAGCGGATCTGGAAGAGGTGGACATTACCATTGACGGCGTGACAAAACACACCACGGCTTCGTTTTACTATGAGGCGGATCTTTTGATTGGATCCGGGGATCCAAGTGACTACGCGCGTCAGCTTGAGAACTACAGAGTCACCTATAATGAGGACTATGATCCGGTGTTTGTGCGCTACCAGACATCTGATACAATGTCCGCCGATACGTTCCCCTCGGATGCGCTTGCCGTTCAGTGCGCTAGGCTGCAAGAGGTTGCTGAAGTGATGGAGCAAGTTATGGCTGAGACAGGAAAAACCACCCGCTATGCCCAATCACCAAGCGAAATTGCGCAGGATTACGAGCGTTATACAGAGGCAATATACAATTACACATTGTACAATCTGGAACAGGGGTTATTGGAGAAAAAAACAGTTGCCATTTGTCCTACGTACCAGGGAGACGGTACATGGACGATTTCTTCTCAAAGCGGCTGGGTGAAGGAGTACACCAGAGATACGTTTTATGACTTAGCGGACGATGTGCTTGAAATTACGGCAGATGTTGGGTCAATGACGATAACCACAGATGAGCTCATGAAGCAGGCGGATGTTATTGTCAGTTTTGATCCACGTACCACGGAGGAGCTGAAGAATTGCAGTTACAACGGCATCGTGATAGACAAGCTCCCGTTGACAACGAATTCTATGTTATTAGACGGTATTGATAATGCAATAGGCATTCCGCTGTTTGTAGGTACCGCCTATTACGATCAGGATGTTAAACTGAACCCGGTGGGCTTAATCGCATATTACGTGAAGCATTTTTACCATATTGAGGATGAATACGCTATCAGGGAAGTGCTGTCAACCATGCTTGGCGAGGATGGTGCCAATCTGGAGTACCTGCCGGCGTATGGGAATGATATATGGTGGTTGATAGAAAGTGCAGGAGAGATCATCGAAGATGAGGCGTACTCCAGTGTCAGCCCATATCGTGTGGTGGCAAGTGTAGGCGGCAATAGTGATCTCGTTGTTTCGTCGGCGCAAAGCCAGCCCATGCAGGCCGCCGCCGATGCGGCAGTCACCAACGTAGACGGAGCATGGTCCGCAGCAGAAGAGAAGGACAGCGGCAGGGGGGAAGAAGCGCTGCAATACGTGAGCATTGCGGCGGAAACAGGGTTTGAAATTGTCGAAGCGACGAATGAAAATGATCAGGTAATCAGAATCTATAACAGAGACGCCGACGAACAGCAGGGCACAGACGCCCTTCCGTTGCAGCCGGTGGGCGCATCTGCCGCACTTCACACGGAGCCTTACGCGCAGACAAAGGCCCTTTTGCTTGCGCTGGGGATGGAACAGGATTTTATTGACAACCTGTCCGATGAAGATTTGGCGGTTTATGCGGCAAGCGAACAGATTCCGGGGATCGTCTCCTACATCAACACGGCCGAAGCGGGCAATGCAACCTATGTGGAAGAATCTGTGGCGGAGGAAGAGGCGGCGGCCGCCCTGAACGCCGCGGAAAGCAACGTCAGAAGCACGGCGGCGGCGGTCAGTGGCACAGGAACGGTTGTCTACGAAGGCGGAGAAACTTATCAGAATGGCTATATACGCATGTATTATACGGTGACCTATATGGGCAGCGGCAAATATCAATTCGCAACAGATGCCCGGTGGCTCTATATGCCTCTGTACAGAGGGGTTGACACCATTGGTTCATCCGCCATGAATTGTACGGTGGAAAGCAGCACCAGATCCGGGTATTACCAGTATGACAGCTACATGGAGGTGGAGGGCGACAAATCTTACACCTCGCCGTATTTCCTGATCAGTGCAGGTAAAATGAAAAATGTGGTGAATGGAAACTGGTATGGCTCATTGGCAAAGATTCAGCTTCCAATGGATGGCGGTGGCGTCGGCGTTTCCCGTGTTCTGTCAAATTTTAAGGTGCATTATCAATACCAGGGGAAGGTGAATTATCCTGAGCTTGCCGGCAATTTTAATACGGTAGCCTCCTACGATCATACAATTACTTATATTAAGCCAAGCGTTTCTTTCGCGGTCGGAGTAGGCGGCGTCTCTGGCTCAATTGGTTTTGATCTTGAGACCGGATACGTCATATTCAATTTAATTCCGGATTCCATTTCCTATCAGCCATGAGGTGCGCGTTTTGGCGTAAGAGAAGGGGGCGTAAAAGATGAAAGACTTTTTCAAATCGCTGTTGATTGGAATTATTGTTGCCATTTTAGGACTCATTTTTGTGTTTTATACAGAAACCGGAGGAAGTGCTGGGTTTGTTGTCCCATTTGGTGTATACCTCACCATACTCATCTGCGTCTGCACGGGGCTGATTTTAAGCAAGTTAAATAAAAAGCCGGACCGGCAGGAGGGGAATGAGACGCCGAGGGTACTGGAGTCGGATGAGACAGACACGAAAACCGATGTGCAGGATGATACGGATG
>JAJBUC010000047.1 GCA_020860545.1 Oscillospiraceae bacterium
GGAAAGAACCTCACGGTATACGAATACGGCGGTGACATGCTCATCGTCGACGTGGGCATGGGCTTTCCCGATACCGATATGTACGGAATCGACGTGGTCATCCCCGACTTCACCTACATTCTGAAGAACAAGGACCGGCTGCGCGCCATCTTCCTCACCCACGGGCATGAAGACCACATCGGCTCCATTCCCTACCTGCTGCGGGATGTGCAGGTACCCATCTACGCCACCCGCATGACGGCGGGGCTGGTGCGTCTCAAACTGGAGGAGCACCGTCTGGTGGACAAGACCAAGCTCATCACCTGCGAGGCGGGCGAGGTGGTCAAGGCGGGCCGGTTTTCCGTGGAATTTATCCACATGAACCACTCGATTGCCGACTCTGTGGCATTTGCCATCAAGTGCGGCGCGGGTACCGTCATTCACACGGGCGACTTTAAAATTGACCCTACCCCGATTCAGGGCGACATGATTGACCTCGGCCGTCTGGGGCAGCTCGGAAAGGAGGGCGTGCTCGCGTTGCTCTCCGACTCCACCAACGTCGACCGGCCCGGCTTTACCAAGAGCGAGCGCTGCGTTGGCGCGAGCTTTGATGCGCTGTTTCGCAACTGCGACCAGCGGGTAATCGTCACCACCTTCGCCTCTAACGTCGACCGGATTCAGCAGATTATCGACGTCGCCGCGCGTTATGGCAGAAAGGTCGCCGTCACGGGCCGGAGCATGGAAAACGCCATGCGCGTTTCCACGGAGCTCGGCTATATGAAGATCCCCGATGGCACGCTGGTGGATCTCGCACACATCAAAAACCTGCCAAAAAACAAGGTCTGCATCATCACCACCGGCAGTCAGGGCGAAACGATGTCCGCACTGACCCGCATGGCATATGCCACACACCGGCAGGTGGAAATTCAGGCGGGTGACCGCGTGATCATCTCCGCCTCCGCCATTCCGGGCAACGAGAGCGCCATCGGCAACGTCATCAACGAGCTCTACCGCAAGGAGGCCGAGGTGGTCAACGAGCGTGAGGCGGCCCTGCACGTGTCGGGCCACGCCTGTCAGGACGAGCTGAAAATCATCCACGCGCTCATCAAGCCGAAATTCTTTATCCCCGTTCACGGCGAGCAGCGCCATCTGAAAATCCACGCCAAACTCGCACAGTCCATGGGTATGAGCCCGCGTAACATCATCATCAGCGACATCGGCAAGGTCATTGAGCTCACGCCGAACAGCGCCAAAATTAACGGCACCGTCCCGGCGGGGCGCGTCTTTGTCGACGGCTACGGCGTCGGTGACGTCGGCAGTGTCGTCCTGCGCGACCGGAAGCATCTCGCGGAGGACGGAATGATCGTCGTCGTGGTCTCTGTCTCAAGTGAGGACGGCGGCATTCTCTCCGGGCCGGATATGATCACCCGCGGCTTTGTCTACGTCAAGGAATCCGATGGGCTCATGGACGAGATGCGTACGGTTGCCGTGAGCGCGCTCGAGCGCTGCCGGAACGAGCACATCCTCGACTGGACGGCCATTAAGGGCGAAATTAAGGGCGACCTCAGTAACTTCCTCTACAAAAAGACCAAACGCAATCCCATGATCCTGCCTGTAATCATGGAGGTCTAAACAGGGGATGCGCAGGGGCGCCGACAAATCAGGAGTGCAGGGATGGAACATTCATCACCTGCACTCCTGATTTTTTCTTTTTTGCTTGGTAATACCTTACGATTTTCAGTTATTCGGGTGAATCGATCGCCGTCGTCCCTTTGTTTTTATTTGTCACAAATAGAAGGAGAATCGCGCCCAGTATATCGATGCCTATAAAAACCGAATAAGGCAATGTGTAGTCTCCCTGTGAAATTGTGAGCAATGCTGCCATCAGCGCAAAGGCGAATACACGAATGATAGATGCTAAAGGTGTTACCAGACGGTTTGCAGCTGTGAAATCATATCTTCCGTAAACAGATATCACCATAGAGGGCATAAGATTTAAAAGGCCTCCAATGCCAAGGCCGACAAAGATAGCTGCAATCCATGTGATAACGCCGCTTGAGCCAAAAATCAGCAGCACCAGAGAGATAATATAAAAGCCTGCATAGGTCACGGAAGCAAATTTTGTTCCAACTCTTTGATCCAGCCAGCCCCAGAAGTAACTGCCCGGGCATGCTATGAGTGCGCACACTGTGAGTATCAGCAATGCTGTGTTGTGGTCGTAGCCGACACTCTCCATACGTGGGATAAACTGGCTGACAATACCGACTGTAACCATCCACAGCAGACCAAAGCCAATCGACATAAGCCATATATCCTTGTCCTTCAGCAGTTTTCCCAGCGTGAACGGACTCTTGTAGCTCTTTTCAGCGTTCAGAATAGCAGCTGTATTTTCATCGGAGGGCAGGTTATCCGGTAAAACATTTACATCTTCCGGGTAGTCCTTCACCCAAGCCAGTGAGACTATGCCCAAAATGACAATACAGATACCGATGATTGCAAACGCCCATGTAAGACCAAAGCTTCCCAACAGCATAGACAAAATCGGAACAAAGATAGCTGTACAAACGGGTGCTCCCATAGTCGCCCATCCCAGAGCAAGGCCCTTTTTGCGGGGAAACCAGTTCGCCATGAGCGTGGGCGGTACACACAGGCCAAAACCGGAGCAGAAAAAGCATATGAGCGCCAGAACGATGGCGTAAACAAGAGGAGACGGCGAAAGTCCGAACAATGCATAGAGAATACCGGCTATGATCAGGGTCACCGAGGCTGTGATACGAGGTCTAAATCTCATGATAAACTGCCCAAACGCAAACCCCCCTAAAACGCCAACCAAGCTGGCAGGCGTTGCATAGGCCAACAGAGTATTGGCATCCCAGCCATTTACCTCTGCAAAAGAGTAGGGAAAAAGATTCAGACCATCTGTGGTCAGGCCAGCCCAGAAGAAATAGAGGATAAAGGTATAGACAATCATGCTCCATCCCCATCTGCCGAACCTGTTGTCGGTTAATCGCTTGTCCTGTTCAGTAGTCACCCGAAATTCCTCCTTACTTTGAAAAATATTGCTTCACAATGGACGCCTCCGGTTGTTTCTGTTGATGGAATGGACCAAGCCATCTAACACACTAATGTATCATCCGGTATCAGAAAATAAAATGGCGCGGTTTCTTGTTATAAGTAGCCCATCTTGCCTCAGTAAATTCGTCAATAGCGAGAAATCCGTTTTTGCCCCAGCCGCTGTACTTGGTTCCTCCCAGAGGCGCATGAGGCTCGTCATCCAGGGTACTGCCGTTAATATGTACCACACCGGATTCAAGCCGTTGCGCCAAATCCCAGGCCTTGTTCACATCCTTAGAAATGACAGCTCCAGAGAGGCCAAATTCCGTCCCGTTGGCGATTCTCAGCGCATCCTCCGCATCCTCAGCAATCAGTACACTGGCTACAGGC
Source organism: Oscillospiraceae bacterium (assembly GCA_020860545.1). Classification (GTDB taxonomy): domain Bacteria; phylum Bacillota; class Clostridia; order Oscillospirales; family Oscillospiraceae; genus JAJQEJ01. The sequence continues at coordinate 3,424 of JAJBUC010000047.1, forward strand.
CCAAAAGCCTCTTCCTTCGCAAGATCCATATCCTCTGTGAGAACCAAAACCGTTGGGTGATATACCAAACCATCCGACTTGCCGCCGCAGATCATGCTTGCGCCCTGTTCCACTGCGTGCTCAACCTGTGCCTGAAGTTTACGAACCTGATTCTGGTTGATCAGTGGCCCAATAATCGTTTCAGGGTCGGTTGGATCCCCACATTTGAGCGCCGCAGCTCTCTGAGCAAGCTTTTCAATAAACTCCTCGGCAACGCCCTTTTCCACTATCATTCGTTTGGAGTTCATACAAACCTGTCCTTGGTGCATAAACCTGCCGAAGGTGGCCGCGTTGACAGCATAATCAATATCAGCGTCATCAAGGACAATCAGCGGGCAACTGCCGCCCAATTCACAGCAAATCTTCTTCATGTGCTGTGCGCATTGTACCGTAAGACGCAGACCTACTTCTGTAGAGCCGGTAAAGGTCATGCGGCGCACACGTTCATCGGAGGTCCATACATCACCAATCTGGCTGGAACCGCCGGGTCCGTTGGTTACTACATTGAAGACCCCTTTCGGAAAGCCTGCTTCCTCCAGGACTTCTGCTATCAGCAAGCCACCTGAAAGAGGCGCCGCCTCTGAGGGCTTGTGGACTACGGTGTTCCCATACGCCAAGGGGAAGCTTATACCGCGCAAAGCCAGTAACAACGCTGCATTCCATGGTGAAATACTTGCCACAACTCCAACGGGTTGTCTCCACATCATACTTACGGTATCGGGGTTTTGCGACGGAAATATCTTGCCCTCCACATCAAATACCTGACTTGCGGCCTCGCGGAAAAATTCTGGGCCGTTGCTGGTCTGGAACTTGCAAAACGGAGTCGCCGCGCCACTCTCCAGTGCGAGGGCTTCCATAAAGTCGCCACGCCGTCTGTCGAAAATTTCAGCCGCTCTATAGAGCAGCTTGCGCCTTTCGATGGGTGAAAAACGCGACCATGCGGGGAAAGCTGCCTGCGCCGCGTCAACCGCCTTTTTCGCCTCAAGCTCACCACCGCTGGCAATTGTTGCAATCACCTCGCCGGAATAAGGATTTATATCATTGGAATATTGCCCGGTGCTTGACTCAATCCATTCCCCATTGACGTACATCTTATAAGCTTTGTTCTCCATCTGTCATTCCTCCTAAAATATGCCCCGCTTTTCCTGGGTGTTTCTCGATGTCAAAACGTTATAGACCATGGCGATGACTGCGGATGACCGTTTTGTTCAAGCGCATATAACTGACACTTATCCTTGTTGGACGGCTCTGTCTAAATCTTTGCTGCCTTGATACCTCTATAAAATGTAACAGCAAGATCCGTGCCAGCAATCTTCAGCAAATGATTGGTCTGTGCAAAGTGTGAGATATCAAGGGTTGTAGAAGATAATATTTTTTCACTACAGTGATTTTAAACTTTATATCCATCTATAATTAAGATTGGCGAATACAATACGGTTCAATCATTTCGGAGGAAATGTTGTCACCCCCAATGGGCCTTAATAAAATGCAGTTTGATTACAAATCGGTTCGTGGTTGCAAAATCGGTTCACTACTGATCTTGATATCCTGTCATGGCAGTATTTAAAGCGAACGATCAGGTAGGCACCTTTGACGCCAAACTAGAACAACGGATAGAATCTCAGCATAGCGAAAGGGTGCCGTAAAACCGGCACCCCTGCTATTTCCGCTTTTATTCTTCCTCCCGAGGCAACACGCGGACACGGATTTCGAGCACCCGGCGATGATCCACATCACTCACCGTCACCTCTAACCCCTCCGCGATAAAATGATCCCCCACCTCGGGAATGCGTCCCACCTGCTCCATAACCCACCCGGAAACCGTATTGGCATCTGACTCGCTTTTAAGGGCGAACAGGTCAAACATATCGGTCAGGTCTGCACTGCAGGCGATGATATAGCTCCCGTCCTCCTGCTTTTTAAACATCTCGATCACTTCGTCATGTTCATCCCAAATCTCACCGACCAGTTCTTCGAAGATGTCCTCCATCGTTACAAGACCGGCGGTGCCGCCGTATTCATCCACCACGACCGCCATATGCGTCTTTTCCATCTGCAATTCCCGCAGCAAATCCGATATTTTCGTATTGCCGGTGGTATACAGCACACTGCCCGTCAATTCCTTGAGATCAAACTTGCCGAAGTAGCGTGCGTGGTGAAAATCCTTTTCGTGCACCGCGCCGATGATATCGTCAATATCCTCATGGAAAACGGGCAGGCGGGAATAGCCGCTTTCAGCAAAGGTTTTGGCAAGAGTATCCATATCTGCAGTATCCTCCACCGCCACGATATCCACCCGCGGGGTAAGAATTTCGGACGCCTCCAGATCGTTAAACTGGATGGCGGAGCGGATCAGCTCGCTCTCGTGCTCATCGAGTCCGCCCTCCGTCTCGGCCTGGTCAACCATCGTGACGAGCTCCTCTTCCGTAATGCCGTCCCCTTTGTGCTTGCTAAAGGGCTTACGCAGGGCATTTTGCAGCTGCCCAAAGAGGAAGCTGACCGGAGTTAAAATCGTCACCAGCACCCACAAGATCGGGGAGGTAAACATGGCAATCTGCTCTGAAAACTCCTTAGCGAGCGTTTTCGGCGATATCTCGCCAAAAATAAGCACCGCGATGGTCACAACCACAGTAGACATCACCGCGCCGTTTTTCATCTGCAGACCCTGCACAAAGAAAACCGTCGCGAGTGACGACGCAGAGATATTGACAATATTGTTGCCCACCAGAAGGGTGGAAAGCAGTTTATCGTACTGGTCCACCAGCTTCAAGGTGCTCGCGGCCCGCCTGTCGCCCCCGTCCGCCTTGCTCTTGAGCCGGATGCGGTTTAACGACGTATACGCGGTCTCACATGCGGAAAAGAACGCCGAGATGGCAAACAGCACAATTAAAATGACTATCATCGTAACATTGTCGCCAGACATAGAAAATACATTCACTCCATTTATTTCATAACAATTACAAATTAAACATAAAAGGACAGTCCTAACCCATGCCGGGGTAGGACTGCCCTGCAAGCAGCATTGTTATGTAGTTATGAGGCGGAGGTTCGCCCACAGATCCTCACCGTCTCCTTCACTGTACATAATTTGATCTATATTATTATAGCATGGGCTATCAGAAAATGCAAGCCTGATATTCGCCTATGCCGGAAGGGAAAGAGCTTGCCGCTGTGACGGACACAACAGACAAGCTCCCTGAATTTTGCATTATACCAGCTGGACAATCGCCATCTCTGCGGCGTCGCCGCGGCGGGGTCCGATGCGGACAATGCGGGTATACCCGCCGTTACGCTCTGCATACTTAACCCCGATCCGGTCAAACAGGTTCTTGGCCACATCTTCCTTGGTGATAAACCGAAGCGCCTGACGGTACGAAGCCAGATCGTTTTTCTTCGCCAGTGTGATCATCTTTTCCGCCAGCGGCGCTACCTCTTTGGCGCGGGATACGGTGGTTTTGATCTGCCCGTTTTCCAGCAGATAGGTTGTCATGGCCCGCAGCATCGCCATACGCTGATCTGTGGGTTTCCCCAATTTACGGTTAGAAGCCATTCTACGTCACTCCTCAGGGATCTCGCGCGGCGAAATCCGTCTTTTCAATTCGTCCTGCCAGGGGAATCGGGGTGCGGCAGCGCCGCAAGGTGGAAGGGGACGTTACATGCCTCCCACACCCCGTATGCATGGGTCAGCTATCCTCGTTTGCGAGGGAAAGCCCCATCATGGATAGCTTATTGATGACCTCCTCCAGGCTCTTGCGGCCCAGATTGCGCACCTTCATCATTTCATCCTCCGTCTTGGAAATGAGGTCCTCCACGGTGTTGATGTTCGCGCGCTTGAGGCAGTTGAAGGAGCGCACCGAAAGGTCCAGCTCCTCAATGGTCAGCTCCAGCACCTTGTCGCGCTGCGCCTCTGCCTTTTCCACCACGGTGCTCTTGTTGCCCATCGTCTCCGAAAGATCGGTAAAGAGCAGGAAGTGGTCGCAAAGAATCCGCGCGCCCAGGCTGACCGCGTCGCGTGCGGAGATGGTACCGTTTGTCCATACTTCCAGCGTCAGCTTATCGTAATCGGTCAAATCCCTTACGCGGGTATTCTCCACAGTATAGTTGACCTTTTTGACCGGCGTATAGATGGAGTCGACCGGCACAGTTCCAATGATGAACTGCTGCGCTTTATTGCGCTCAGCCGGTACATAGCCTCGGCCATGCGCGATATTCAGCTCCATATTGAGATTTGCGTCCGGGCCGAGGGTAGCGATATGCAGGTCGGGGTTGAGAATTTCAATCTCACCGTCTGCCTTGATATCCCCAGCCGTCACCTCGCCCTCACCGCTGGCCTCGATATATACGGTCTTTGCGCCGTCGCTGTAGAGCTTGGCAATGATGTTTTTCACGTTGAGGACGATCTCTGTCACGTCCTCTTTGACGCCTGGTATCGTCGAAAACTCATGCTGCACACCGGCAATCTTGATCGATGTTACCGCTGTGCCGGGCAGAGAAGAGAGCAAGATCCGGCGCAGGGAGTTGCCGAGTGTGGTACCGTAGCCGCGCTCCAGCGGCTCTACGACGTATTTGCCATAAGCACCCTCACCCGGATTTTCCATACACTCTATGCGGGGCTTTTCGATTTCTATCATATGCTAAATACCCTCCTTTGTTCAGCGGCAGTGACGCGCCGCTTTATTCAGCTCACCAATAACTGAGGGTTTTCCAAGTTTCGCAGGGCCCGCAGCGGTGCCCATACAATTACTTAGAGTACAACTCGACGATCAGGTGTTCTTCAACGGGGAAGTCAATGTCATCCCGCATGGGAAGTGCGATCACTTTGCCTTGAAGGGTATTTTTATCTCGGTCCAGCCACTTGGGTACCGTCACACTCACGGCGTCCTCGCCAAGCAGGCGCTTAAATTTCACGGAAGAACGGCTCTTCTCGCGCACTTCAATCACGTCTCCAACCTTCACAAGCTGCGACGGAATATCCACGCGCTGACCGTTGACGGTGAAGTGCCCGTGGGTCACCAGCTGGCGGGCCTCACGGCGTGTCATCGCAAATCCGAGCCGGTATGCGACGTTATCTAAGCGGCGCTCAATGAGCGTCAGCAGGTTTTCGCCTGTCTTGCCCTGCATACGGGTGGCCTTTTCATAGTACGCGTGAAACTGCTTTTCCATAATGCCGTAAACAAATTTCACCTTCTGCTTCTCCGTCAGCTGAAGGGCATATTCCGACTGCTTTTTACGCACCTGCGCCTTCGGGTTGCGGATGGTGGTTTTCTTGGCGTAGCCCATAGCGGCTGGGGACAGATTCAGTGTCTTACAGCGCTTTGCAATCGGCTGCATATTTCTAGCCATGTGTCAATCCTCCTTTTCCTTACACGCGGCGGCGCTTGGGTGGGCGGCAGCCGTTGTGGGGAATGGGGGTTACGTCTTTGATCATGGTAACCTCAAGTCCCACGCCCTGCAGTGCACGAATCGCGGCCTCGCGGCCGGAACCCGGCCCTTTTACAAATACTTCCACACTCTTGAGCCCGTGCTCCATCGCCGCTCTTGCGGCGGTCTCCGCCGCCGACTGCGCGGCAAACGGAGTGGATTTGCGTGAGCCGCGGAAGCCCAGTCCGCCGGAGGACGCCCATGAAAGGGCGTTGCCAGCGGCATCCGTCACCGTGACCATCGTGTTATTGAAGGAAGATCGGATATGCACCTGACCCTTCTCAATGTGTTTCTTTTCGCGGCGCTTACGCACCACTTTCTTGCCTTTTGCAGCAGTAGCCATTTACATATCCCTCCTTACTTCTTCTTGTTTGCAACGGTACGCTTCGGACCCTTGCGGGTACGGGCGTTTGTCTTGCTGCGCTGTCCGCGCACCGGCAGGCCTCTGCGGTGGCGCAGGCCGCGATAGCAGCCGATCTCCGTGAGGCGCTTAATGTCCATCGCAACATCGCGGCGGAGGTCGCCCTCCACGGTATAGCTGTGGGAAATTGCCTCGCGCAGCTTTGCCTCGTCCTCTTCGGTCAGATCCTTTACGCGGGTGTCCGGGTTAATGCCGGTCTCAGCCAGAATCTTTTTGGCGCTGGATTGTCCAATGCCAAAGATATAAGTCAGGCCGATCTCTATGCGCTTTTCCTTGGGCAAGTCAATGCCTGCAATACGTGCCATACTTTTTCAGCACCTCCTATTAACCTTGTCTTTGCTTGTGTTTGGGGTTCTCGCAAATTACCATAACTTTGCCCTTGCGCTTGATGACCTTGCATTTTTCACACATGGGCTTTACGGATGGTCTTACTTTCATGATCATTTACCTCCAGATCAGCCTACTTGCTCCGCCAGGTGATTCTTCCGCGTGTTACATCATAGGGCGACATCTGCACCGTCACCTTATCTCCGGGGAGAATGCGGATGAAGTTCATCCGCAGTTTGCCGGAAATATGCGCCAATATAATGTGACCGTTTCCGATATCCACATGGAACGTGGTATTGGGAAGCGCCTCTTTTACGACACCTTCCACTTCAATCATATCGTCTTTTGCCATATCGTCACACCCTCCCTGCCTCGGCTCGGAAAGCGGCCAGCGCCCTCCGCAACGCACGGTTGGTCACGCCCTCACCCCTGCTCAGCTTTTCAAGGGCCGGGTCGTTACACATACCCAAACCGCTCGCGTGTTTCGCTTTCTTCCGTTTGGGACTTGCTGCCTTTCTTCGCTTCCCGTCGGCCAGCAGGAGGTATGCGCCGTCCGTGTCCATGACACAGAACAGGTCGCCCTTATCCCTTCCGGCCAGGGAACACACAATCTGCGCTCTTGCAAATTCCATCAGAGCTTCCCCTCTGCGGTCAGAATTTCCGGCTCGCCTTCAGTAATGAGGATAGAGTTTTCATAGTGGGCGGCGAGACTGCCGTCCGCCGTCACCGTCGTCCAGCCGTCCTTGAGCACGGTCACCTGAAATCCGCCCGCGTTGACCATCGGCTCGACCGCAATGGTCATGCCTGCCTGCAGCCGTGGCCCGTGGCCGGCGGGGCCGAAATTAGGCACCTCCGGCGGCTCGTGAAGCTTTGCCCCTACGCCATGGCCCACAAAGTCCCGCACAACGGAACAGCCGCGCTCCTCCACATACTGCTGCACTGCATGGGAGATGTCGTAGACGCGATTGCCGGGTTTTGCATTGGCGATTCCCGCCCAAAAGCTCCCCTCGGTCACCTCAATGAGGTACCGGGCCTCCGCCGAAATCTCGCCGCAGGGGTAGGTGCCCGCACAGTCGCCGTGAAAGCCATGATAGCACGCGCCGACGTCCACGCTCACAATGTCCCCCGCCAATAGCTTGCGCCCGCCGGGTATGCCGTGGATGACCTGCTCATTGACCGAGATACACGCCGAGCCGGGAAATCCGTTGTAGTTGAGAAAGGAAGGGGTCGCACCCTGCCCTTCGATAAACGCTCGTACTGCAGCGTCAATCTCGCCGGTGGTCACCCCGGGGGCAACCATCTTTCCGGCGAGTGCCCGGGCGGCACCGGCGATGGCACCGGCCTTGCGCATTAAATCAATCTCCCGCGGAGACTTTAGTGAAATCATACTCACACGCATTCCAGCTCCAATACTTTCATCACGCGCGCATTGGTTTCGGCAATACCCTCCAGGTTTTCCACCGGTCTAAGCACACCGCGCGCCTTATAAAATGCCTTGAGCGGCTCCGTCTCAGCGTGATAGACCTCCAGCCGGCGCTGTACGATCTCCGCGCTGTCGTCCGTGCGCTGCACCAGCGTTTCGCCACACTCATCGCAGGTGTTCTCCTTTTCCGGCGGATCGCTGACCAGGTGGAACACCGCCCCGCATTGGGGGCAAGACCTGCGTCCGGTCATACGCGCCGTAATCTCCGCGTCGGAAATTTCCAGCGAGATCGCCGCGTCGAAGCGGATACCCTCCCGGTCGAGATACTCCGCCTGCGCAATGGTGCGGGGTACACCGTCGAGAATGTAGCCTCCCCGGCAGTCCGGCTGCGCAAGCCGCTCCATGACAATATCGAGAATGACATCATCAGGCACAAGCTTGCCCGCGTCCATGAAGGATTTTGCTTTTAATCCGACCGGTGTCTCCGCCTTGACGGCAGCGCGCAGAATTTCACCGGTGGAAATGGTGGGGATGCCCAGCTTCTTGCCGACCAGTCCGGCCTGCGTGCCTTTGCCCGCACCGGGTGCCCCCAGGAATATCAGTTTCATGCCTTCCACCTCTTACTCCAGGAAGCCCTTGTAGTGGCGCATCAGCATCTGCGCCTCAAGCGTCTTCACGGTCTCAAGCGCAACGCCCACGACGATGATAACGGACGTGCCGCCGATGGCGAGAGAGGACATGCCAATGACACTGCCTGTGATAATCGGGGCGATGGCGATGATCGCTAGATAGATCGCACCGAACATGGTGATCTTGTTGAGTACCTTGCGCAGGAAGTCGATGGTCGGCTTGCCGGGGCGGAAGCCGGGAACAAAGCCGCCGTTCTTCTTCAGGTTGTTGGCTACCTCAACGGGGTTAAACTGCATCGTCGCATAGAAATAGCTGATGCCGACGATGAGCAGGAAGTAAACGATGATATAGAACACGCTCGTGGTGTCAAAAAATTGCAGGAATTTGTACCAGCCGCTCCCCTCAGTCTGCGCCGACGGGACAAAGGCCCCGATGGTCGCTGGCAGGGACGCAATGGCCTGCGCGAAGATGATCGGCATAACGCCTGACATGCTCACCTTCATGGGGATATGGCTGGACTGTCCCCCGTACATCTTTCTGCCCACCACGCGTTTGGCGTACTGCACCGGGATACGGCGCTCCGCATTCTGGATAAACACAATGAACACTACCATCGCAAGCATGCCGACCACGATCAGCACCGCGCCCCACCACGGGATGGAGAAGAAATTCGCCCGAACCGTTTCATCCATGCTTTCAATCTGCTCCGCGGTATAACCGCTGTGCTGCACGCCCTCAATCAGGCTCGAGATCATGCCCGGGAAGCGGGAGACAATGCCGGCAAACAGGATGATGGAAATGCCGTTTCCGATACCGAACTCGGTAATCTGTTCACCCAGCCACATGACAAAGGTGGAGCCGGCCACAAACGCTACCACGATGACGATACCCGCCCAAATCTCATTGACGTTGCCCAGCTCCAGCATCCCATAGCTGCGGATGAGCAGGTAGTAGCCGTAGCCCTGAATGATCGCGATGGCGACCGTGACATAGCGCGTGATCTTGTTGATCTTCTTGCGGCCTTCCTCGCCGCCCTCTTTGCGCAGGTTTTCGAGCGCCGGGATCGCGATGGAAAGAAGCTGAATGATAATTGAGCTGTTGATATACGGCTGAATGCCGAGGGCGAATATGGCGGCCATGGAGAACGCCGTGCCGTTCATGGTGCCCATCAGAGAGAAGATGCCGCCCATGCTGTTCAGGGTCGTTTCCAGCGCTTCACTGTTAATAAAGGGAACCGGAATCGCCGAGCCGACACGGAAAATGAGCAGAATGAAGACGGTAAAGAGCATCTTCCTGCGCAGTTCCGGAAGCTTCCATGCGTTGCGGATCGTCTGTATCAACTAGACCACCTCCGCCTTTCCACCTGCCGCTTCTATCTTCTCTTTCGCTGAGGCGGAAAAAGCGGTCGCGCGTACCGTGAGCTTTTTGCTCAGACTGCCGTTACCAAGCACCTTATAGCCATATTCGCACTTGGTCAGTACCCCCTTCGCCAGAAGGGTATCAAGGTCAACCGTCGCGCCGTCGTCAAACTTCTCCAAAGACGCAAGGTTAATAATTTCAAGTGGTTTTGCAAAGATATTGTTAAATCCGCGCTTCGGGACGCGCCGCGCGAGCGGCATCTGCCCGCCTTCGAAGCCGACGCGCACACCGCCGCCGGAACGAGCTTTCTGCCCCTTATGGCCGCGGCCCGCTGTTTTCCCGTTCCCGCTGCCATTGCCGCGGCCCTTGCGCTTGGCCGCTTGGGTAGAGCCGTCTGCGGGGGAAAGATCATGCAAATTCATGTGCCGTGCACCTCCTTACTTTTCCTCGGTCACCTGCAGCAGATAACCAATGGATGCTAACTTGCCGCGGGTTGCCGCGTTATCCGGCTGGACGGTTGTATCGCCAATCCGGCGCAGGCCGAGCGCCTCGGCAGTCGCCTTATGCTTGGCAATCCGGCCGTTCAGGCTTTTTACCAGTTTAATATTTATCGTTGCCATTTGAACGGTCCTCCTATCCTACGATCTGATCCACACTTTTGCCGCGCAGCTGCGCGACCTCCTCCGGCCCACGCAGTGATTTCAGCCCCTCAAAGGTAGCGGAAACCACGTTCTGCGGATTGTTGGAGCGCAGGCATTTTGCACGGATATCGTGAATGCCGACCGCCTCCATCACCGCGCGGACGGGGCCACCGGCGATGATGCCGGTACCGGGCGCGGCGGGCTTGAGCAGCACGCGGCCCGCGCCGAACTCGCCGATTACCTCGTGCGGAATCGTCGTGCCGGAGAGTGTGATATTGTACATATTCTTCTTCGCGTCCTCAATACCTTTGCGGATCGCCTCGGGAACCTCAGAAGCCTTGCCGAGACCGAAGCCGACGCGGCCCTTCTCGTCGCCGACCACCATGAGGGCTGCGAACTTAAAGATGCGCCCGCCCTTTACGGTCTTGCTGACGCGGTTTAACGAAACAAGCTTTTCAATGAATTCGCTGGGCTCTTTTTCAAACTTTGCCATCTTTCTTCCTCCTCCCTCAGAACTGCAGGCCGCCCTCGCGGGCACCCTCGGCCAGAGCCTGCACACGGCCGTGGTAAACATAGCCGCCACGGTCGAATACGACAGTTTCAATGCCCTTTGCCTTGGCGCGCTCGGCAACCATCTGGCCGACCTGCTTGGCGGCCTCGCAGTTGGAGCCTGCGCCTGCAAAATCCTTTTCCAGAGAGGATGCGGCGGCAATTGTCTTGCCGCTGACATCGTCAATAACCTGCGCGTAGATATTCGTCGCGCTGCGGAATACATTCAGACGGGGACGCTCCGGCGTGCCCGCGATTTTTCCGCGCACTCTCTGATGGCGTCTTTTACGCTGTGCGTTTGTATCGGGTCTTTTAATCATAGTGGCACACCTCCTTATTTCTTCTTGACGCCGGTCTTGCCTTCCTTGCGGCGGATGACCTCGTCAGTATATTTGATACCCTTGCCCTTATACGGCTCGGGCGGTTTCTTCGCTCTTACTTCGGCTGCAAACTGCCCAACAAGCTGTTTGTCGATACCGGAAATGACAATTTTATTCGCGCTCGGCACCTCAATGGTGATCCCGTCAATCTCATCGACGAAGACCTGATGCGAGTAGCCGATGTTCATGACAAGACGCTTCCCCTCTTTCGCCACACGGTAGCCGACGCCGTTGACGTCAAGTTCCTTGCGGTAGCCATCCGTCACACCGACGACCATGTTGTTAACCAGCGCGCGCGTGAGTCCGTGCAGCGAGCGGTTCTCCTTGGCGTCGTTCGGGCGGGTAACAAGCAGCTCGGCACCCTCCTGCGCAATCGCCATATCGGGGTGCATCTGCTGCGTAAGGGTGCCCTTCGGCCCTTTCACCGTCACAACATTGTCCTGTGCGATCTTCACGTCCACACCGGTGGGGATGGAGATCGGCATTCTTCCGATTCTTGACATAATACTTCTCTCCTCCTTACCACACAAATGCAAGGACTTCGCCGCCGACATTGGCCTCGCGGGCTCTCTTGTCGGTCATGACGCCCTTGGACGTAGAGACGATGGCGATACCCAGGCCGTTGAGCACGCGCGGCAGCTCACCTGCACCCGCATAGACACGCAGGCCGGGCTTGGAAACGCGGCGCAGTCCGGTAATGACCTTTTCCTTGTTTCCGCTGTACTTCAGGGAAACACGGATGATCCCCTGCGTACCGTCATCAATCAGCTGAAAGTTCTTAATATAACCTTCATTCAAAAGGATCTGCGCGATGGATTTCTTCATGTTCGACGCGGGAATGTCCACAGTGTCATGCTTGGCACTGTTTGCGTTGCGGATTCTGGTCAGCATATCCGCGATTGGGTCTGTAATATGCATGAGTTTTTTTCCTCCTAAATCAGAGTTACGGGCAAGGGCCCGTATAGACGGTAAGGTATCGCGGCGCGGCCCGCGTATCACGCGGGGCTCCGGCCAATGCCGGAGGCAGGCCCGACCTGTTGACCGTCTTGCCGGGAAACCGGTATAACGCCGGGACAGGCGGGCTGGAATTGGTTACCAGCTCGCCTTGCGGACGCCGGGGATCTGCCCCTTATAGGCCAGCTCGCGAAAGCAGATACGGCAGACGCCGTAGTTACGCAGGTAGGCGTGGGGACGGCCGCAGATCTTGCAGCGGTTGTATCTCCGGGCTGAATATTTAGCAGGACGCTGCTGCTTTAAAATCATCGATTTCTTTGCCATTGTCTGCCTCCTTAGCCTTGTGCGAAGGGTGCGCCGATCAGTGTCAGCAATTCCTTCGCCTCTTCGTCGGTCTTCGCGGTGGTGCACAGCACAACGTCCATGCCGCGGATCTTGTCGATCTTGTCGTACTCGATCTCCGGGAAGATCAGCTGCTCGCGAATGCCCAGCGCGTAGTTGCCGCGCCCGTCAAAGGCGCTCGGCTTAATGCCGCGGAAGTCACGCACGCGTGGGAGCGCAACGTTAAAGAGCCGGTCGAGAAACTCCCACATACGGTCGCCGCGCAGGGTGACCTTCGCGCCGATCGGCATATCTTCACGCAGCTTAAAGTTTGCCACCGATTTTTTCGCCTTGGTGACAACCGCCTTCTGGCCGGTGATCTTGGTCAGGTCGCTGACCACCGCCTCAAGGACCTTCGCGTTGTCGCGCGCCTCGCCGCATCCGCAGTTGACTACGATCTTATCGAGACGCGGAATCTGCATCACACTCTGATAGCCGAACTTCTGCATGAGGGCAGGAGCGACTTCGTCCTGATATTTCTTTTTCAGATTGGGATTACCCATTGTAATTCACTCCTCCTCTCTCAGATTTCAGCGCCGCACTTCTTGCAGACGCGGACTTTCTTGCCGCCTGCAAGCACCTTGTGCCCCAAGCGGGTGGGCTTGTCGCATTTCGGACAGACGCGCATCACCTTGCAGGCGTAAAAGGGAGCTTCCTTCTTCAGGATGCCGCCCTGCTCGCCTTGCTTGCGGGGCTTCCTGTGGTAGGTGACCATATTGACCTTCTCCACCACAAGCTTGCCGCTCTGCGGGTCGACGGAAAGCACTTTGCCTCGCTTGCCCTTGTCCTTGCCGGACAGGACAACGACCATGTCATTTTGCTTGACACTCAATTTCTTCATGATGCTACCTTCCCCCTCCTACAGCACTTCCGGCGCAAGTGACAGGATTTTCATATAATCCTTGTCGCGCAGCTCGCGGGCCACTGGCCCAAAAATGCGGGTGCCGCGGGGATTCTTATCGTCGCGGATGAGGACGGCGGCGTTGTCGTCAAAGCGAACATAGCTTCCGTCAGCGCGGCGCACGCCTTTTGCGGAGCGGACGATGACCGCTCTCACGACCTCGCCCTTCTTCACGGTTCCGCCCGGCTGCGCCTTGCGCACGGAGGCGACAATGACGTCGCCGACGTTGCCGTACTTGCGCTTGGAGCCGCCCAAAACGCGGATCGTCTTAATTTCCTTGGCGCCGGTATTATCGGCGACCTTGAGATAGGATTCCTGCTGAATCATACTGGCACCTCCTTACTTCGCTTTTTCTAATATCTCGACCACGCGCCAGCGCTTATCCTTAGAAAGCGGGCGGGTCTCCATGACCTTCACGCGGTCGCCCACGCCGCAGGCGTTGGCCTCGTCGTGTGCTTTGAGCTTGTAGGTTCTCTTGACAATCTTTTTATACAGGGGATGCGCCACACGGTCGGCAATGGCCACCACGACGGTCTTATCCATTTTATCGGAGACGACCAGGCCGACTCTGGCTTTGCGGGAAGAGGTTCTGTTTTCCATTTTACGTTACCTCCTTATCGGCCTGCGAGCTGCTGCTCACGGATAATGGTCTTGACACGTGCGATATCCTTTTTAACTTCAACAATCTTAAGTGGATTTTCCAGCTGGTTGGTCGCGTGCTGAAGACGCAGCTGGAACAGGTCCTTCTTCAAATCGACCAGCTTGTTCTCCAGCTCACCGGCGCTCAGCTTGCGGACTTCGTTTGCCATCATCTTCATTCACCACCATTCTCGGTCTCGGCGGTCTCTTCCTTCTTCACAATCTTGCACTTGACGGGCAGCTTGTGGGAGGCGAGACGCAGGGCCTCGCGGGCGATCTCTTCCGAGACGCCGGCAATCTCAAACATGACGCGGCCGGGCTTGACAACGGCCACCCAATACTCGGGAGAGCCTTTACCGGAACCCATGCGGGTCTCAGCCGGCTTCTCGGTGACGGGCTTGTCGGGGAAAATTTTGATCCAGACCTTGCCGCCGCGCTTGGTATAACGGGTCATGGCAATACGGGCGGCCTCAATCTGATTGCTGGTGATCCAGCACGGCTCGGTGGCCTGAAGGCCCCACTCGCCGTAGGTCACGGTCGTCCCATTGACGGCCTTGCCCTTCATACGTCCGCGGTGTACGCGGCGGTATTTTACTCTCTTCGGGAGCAGCATTATTCCTGGCCTCCTTTCGGGGGAGTGGGCGCGTCGCTGCGGGGTGTGGTCGCCGGGCGGCTGTTATAGCCACCCTGGCCCTGCCCTGCCGGGCGGTTGTTGTAGCCGCCCTGGCCCGCGGGGCGGTTATTGTTGTACCCACCCTGGCCTGCCGGGCGGTTGTTGTTATAACCACCCTGTCCAGCCGGACGGTTACCGCCGCCAAAGCCACCCGGGCGGCTGCCGCCGGAGCGGCGGTCGCGGTCGTTGCGGCGGGGGCGGTCACTGCGCTCCTTAAAATTCTTTGTGTCGAGTGTGCGGGGCGTGGTGCGCAGGGTCTGCGTGAGCACCTCACCCTTGTAAACCCAAACCTTGACGCCGATGCGCCCGTACGTAGTCGCCGCCTCGGCAAAGCCGTAGTCGATGTCGGCGCGCAGGGTTTGCAGGGGGATGGTACCGTCGTGATAGTGCTCAACACGGGCAATTTCCGCGCCGCCAAGACGGCCGGAGCAGGAACACTTGATGCCGCGGGCACCTGCGCGCATGGCGCGGCCCATGGCGTTTTTCATCGCACGGCGGAAGCCGATGCGCTTTTCGAGCTGCTGCGCGATATTCTCGGCGACGAGCTGCGCGTTCATATCGACCGAGCGCACCTCAACAATGTTGAGCGCAACGGGCTTGCCGATCATCTTCTCGAGTGTCAGGCGCAGGCGCTCAACGTCCGCGCCGCCTCTGCCGATCACCACGCCGGGGCGGGCACAGTGCAGGTAGATACGCACCTTTGCGCTGTCACGCTCGATTTCAATCTTCGGAATACCGGCGGAGTACAGTGTCTTTTTCAAATAGTCACGAATCTTCTTGTCCTCGACCAGCAGATCGCCCACCTTCTCATTGCGGGCATACCAGCGGGAGTCCCAGTCCTTGATGACACCGACACGCAGGCCATGTGGATTTACTTTTTGTCCCATATTCTTCCTCCTCCCTTAGCGCTCGCTGACGCAGACGGTGATGTGAGACGTACGCTTATTGATGCGGAATGCACGGCCCTGGGCGCGCGGTCTCATGCGCTTGATGATCGGACCGGGATTTGCATAGGTTGCCGAAACGTACAGGCTCTCCGGATCCATCTGGTGGTTGTTCTCTGCGTTTGCCACGGCGCTGTTCAGGAGCTTAATCATAAGCTCGGAGGCGGCCTTCGGCGTCGCCCTGAGAATGGCGTCCGCCTGGGGCACGCTCTTGCCCCGAATCAGATCGCACACAATCTGAACCTTACGGGGAGAGATGCGCGCATATTTTAAATGTGCCTTTGCTTCCATGTTCTCTCTCCTCCTTATTTACCGGTCTTGCTGCCGGCGTGTCCGCGGAAGGTGCGGGTGGGGGCGAACTCGCCCAGCTTATGCCCGACCATATCCTCGGTAACGTACACGGGCACATGCTTGCGCCCGTCGTGCACCGCAAAGGTGTGTCCGACAAAGGAAGGGAAAATCGTGGAGGCGCGGCTCCATGTCTTCAGCACTTTCTTTTCGCCGTTCTGATTCATTTCGTCAACCCGCTTTAGCAGCTCAGGGGCGCAAAAGGGGCCTTTCTTGATACTTCTGCTCATCTTTTCACTGCCTCCTTACTTCGTTTTACGGTGTTTGACGATGAACTGCTCCGTGGGATTCTTCTTCTTGCGGGTCTTGTAACCCATCGTCGGCTTGCCCCAAGGGGTAACCGGACTCGGGCGTCCGACCGGACTCTTGCCCTCGCCGCCGCCGTGGGGGTGGTCGCAGGGGTTCATGACGGAGCCGCGCACCGTGGGCCGCCAGCCCATGTGCCGCTTGCGTCCTGCCTTACCGATCTGGACGTTGCCGTGGTCGGTGTTGCCCACCTGCCCGAGGGTGGCTCTGCACTCCTCGCGGATATAGCGCACCTCGCCGGAGGGGAGGCGCACCTGTGCCATGCCGCCTTCCTTTGCCATCAGCTGCGCCGAAACGCCTGCGGAGCGGACGAGCTGGCCGCCCTTGCCCGGGTAAAGCTCAATATTGTGGATGAGCTCACCGACGGGAATGTTCGCGATGGGGAGGCAGTTGCCAGGCAGAATTTCAGCGCCCGCGCCGTTTTGAATGACATGGCCCACCTTGAGGTTCACCGGTGCGAGAATATAGCGCTTTTCGCCGTCCTCGTACTCGATCAGGGCAATGTTCGCGGAGCGGTTCGGGTCGTACTGCAAGCTCGTCACGGTGGCGTTGCCGTCCTTGTCACGCTTGAAATCAATGACGCGGTACTTTCTCTTGTTGCCGCCGCCGCGGTGGCGGACGGTAATGCGTCCGTAGCTGTTGCGCCCCCCGTGCTTTTGCAGCGTCTCGGTCAGGGTGCGCTCCGGCTTTGCCTTTTTGTCAATCCCGTCAAACGCCAGCGACGTCATGTGGCGGCGTGAGGGGGTTGTCGGTTTATAGGTTTTAATCGCCATTTCTCGTTATCCTCCTTACACCATGCCTTCGAAGAATTCGATGGTCTTCGACTCCGGGGTCAGCGTGACCATGGCCTTCTTCCAGCTCGGACGGCGTCCGCTAGGATAGCGGCCTGTGCGCTTGCGCTTGCCCAGCATATTCAGGGTGTTGACCTTGGCGACTTTCACGCCGAAAGCCTCTTCCACGGCCTTTGCAATTTCAATCTTGTTCGCGCTCTTCGCGACCTCAAAGGTGTAGCGCTTCATCTCGGCACCCTCCATGGACTGCTCCGTGATGATGGGGCGCTTGATGATGTCATAAGCTTTGGTGTCCATTACGCAAACACCTCCTCAATGACGGCGAGCGCCGCCTTGTCTACGATAAACTGCTTGGCGTTTACGATGTCGTACACGCTCAGGATCTTCGCGGTTGTCGTTTCGACGCCCGGAAGGTTGCGGGCAGACTTGACGACGTTCTCGCTGACCTCGCCGGTCACAAGCAGGGCCTTGCCGGCACCCACCGCGTCGAGGAACGTCTTCATGTTCTTGGTCTTGATCTCACCGAGGCTCAAATCCTCAACAACGATCACATTACCCTCCTGCGCCTTCGCCGACAAGGCGGACTTGAGCGCGAGGCGCTTGACCTTCTTGTTGAGGGTGTAGCTGTAGTCGCGGGGCTTGGGCGCGAACACGACGCCGCCGTGCGTCCACTGGGGCGCGCGGGTAGAGCCCTGACGGGCATGGCCGGTTCCCTTCTGACGCCACGGCTTTCTGCCGCCGCCGGACACCTCCGCGCGGGTGAGCGTGGACTGGGTGCCCTGCCTGCAATTTGCAAGGTGGTTCTTAACCGCCTCATGCACAACGGCCTCGTTAGGCTCCACGCCGAAAACGGCCTCGGAGAGCTCCACTTCGCCGACCTTGGTGCCGGTCATATTAACAACTGTTGCCTTAGGCATTTGGTATCTCTCCTTTCTTAACCCTTACGAGCCGAAGCCTTCTGGGGATTGACGCGGGCGGACGCCTTCTGCGGGTTGGCGCTTGTACCGGCCGCTGCGCCCTTCGACGCGACGTTGATGACGCTGTTGCGCAGGCAGACCAGTCCGCCCTTGGGGCCCGGTACCGCGCCGCAGACGGCGATTACGTTAAGCTCGGGATCGACCTGCACCACGTCCAGATTCAAAACGGTGACCTGCTCATGACCCATGTGGCCCGCGCCGATCTTGCCCTTGAAAATGCGGGAGGGGTCTGTGCCGGAGCCCATGGAACCCGCATGGCGGTGCACAGGGCCGGTGCCGTGGGTCTCCTTCAGGCGGTGGGCACCGTGGCGCTTAATGACGCCCTGATAGCCCTTGCCCTTGCTCACGCCCGTGATATCGACGCGGTCACCGGCGGCAAACACCTCCGCCTTCACCTCGTCTCCGACGTTGAGGGCGTCACAGTTATCCAGCCGAAACTCCTTGAGCACACGCTTGCGGGCCTCGCCCGCCTTTTTCAGATGCCCGAGCTCGGGCTTTGTGAGCTTACGTTCGACTACGTCGTCGTAGCCGAGCTGCACGGCACTATAGCCGTCTTTCTCCTCGGTCTTCTTCTGCACGACCACACAGGGGCCTGCCTGAATCAGGGTGACCGGGATGACCTTTCCGGCTTCGTCAAAAATCTGCGTCATGCCGACTTTCTTGCCGATAATGGCCTTTTCCATTGCTGTTCCTCCTTATATAAGGTTATTGGTTGAAGGAGTTGCCGCTTTGCGGCATTGCTCCGCCAACTTGACCCGCCCGCCTCAAAAACGGCGAACCGCAGTACACAAAAGTTATTTAGACGAGATCAGAGCTTAATTTCGATATCCACACCGGCGGGAAGCTCCAAGCTCATCAGCGCCTCCACCGTCTTTGGCGACGGCTTTAAGATGTCGATCAGGCGCTTATGGGTGCGGCGCTCAAACTGCTCACGGCTGTCCTTATATTTATGAACCGCCCGGAGAATGGTGACAACCTCTCGTTTCGTCGGCAGGGGAATCGGGCCGGAGACGGATGCGCCGGTGCGCTTTGCGGTCTCCACGATTTTCTCTGCACTTTGGTCGATCAACTGGTGGTCATAGGCCTTGAGCCGAATGCGAATCATTTCTTTCTGCGCCATAGTGTTTGTTCCTCCTTAAAAACATACGAAGTGTGAATGGTATTTTTTCCTCGCTTCGTACGGTGAAAATCCTGTACACGTTTCCGTGCGTATCACTCTCCGAAAAGAAAGAAACCGGTTCTAAAGCAGACCGGTCCCATCTATCCACAGCGATATACGCTATGCCAAGATCTTCAGCCGCCCAAATCTAGCTCGGACATACTCCGCGGAAGTTACCGGCTTACGCCGCAATCTCCCACATCATCGCAAGATGCGCCAATTTGACGCTAGATTATGATATTACAATCGGAGGCGGTTGTCAAGTTTTTTTTACGTCACCCATGCATAATTTTGATTTTTAGACGTTTTATACAAAATCAACGTCTGGAGTTCCGTCTTTTTTACCTGCACCTTATACCGAGGGGATTCCCCTCCATCAGAAGTCACGGCCCACCAAGTACCCCCTGTAGCGCCTGCTGCACGGCAGAAAACGCAATCGACGTTTCCGTGAAAAGTTCCAGCGAGCAGACCGCCTGATGCACCAGCAGGCCAAGCCCGTTATACGCGGGCAATCCGCGCTTCGCCGCCTCGGCGAGCAGTTTGGTTTCGGGCGGGGCATAGATGAGGTCATAGACCGGCGTCCCTGCAGGCAGCTCATCCAAAAAGGTGACATCGTCAAACTGTCCCTGCGTGCCGTGCATCCCGAGGCTGGTACAGTTGATCAGCAGGTCGGTCTGGCGCGCTTCCCGCCGCAGCGTCTCAATGTCAAACCCGGCGGGGCGGAGAACCCCCTGCTCATCAAGCGCGCAGAGCAACGCCGCTCTTTCTGCCGTGCGGTTACACACGGTGACCCGCACAGCGCCCTCCTGTGCGAGTTTGAGCGCCACTGCCTTGGCAGCGCCCCCCGCGCCGAGCACCGTCACGCGCAATCCCTTGGGTGACGTGCCGTTTGCCGCAAGGGCGCGGAGGAAGCCGACCCCGTCGGTATTGTACCCAAAAAATCTGCCGTCACGGATACAGACCGTGTTCACCGCACCGAAGCGGCGGGCATCCTCACCCAGCGTATCCATCAGCGGCAACAGCGCCTGCTTGTGCGGCATGGTGGCGTTGAGTCCCCGGTAGCCCAGCAGGGCGGCAGCGTGCAGGAAGGGCGCAAGCTGCGCCGGCGCGACCGGCTGGCAGAGATAGATGTAATCAAGCTTTAACGCTTCCAGCATGGTGTTTTGAATGAGCGGCGACTTGGAGTGGAGCACCGGATCGCCGATCACGCAGAGCTTCCGGGTAGTGTTCTCCAGATTTACACGCATTGCGGTATTCCTCCCTGTGCCAGAAAATAGCCCATCGCCGCCTCATAGCCGTAGCTCCCCAGCCCGCAGATCTGACCGACACAGGCGGGGGCGGTCACGGAATGGCGGCGGAATTCCTCGCGCTGGTGGACGTTTGAAATATGCACTTCGATACATGGCACGTCTGCCGCCTTGAGCGCGTCCAGAATGGCATAGCTGTAATGGGTATACGCGCCGGGATTCAGGATAATCGCATCGTATACGCTCCGCGCCGCATGGATGGCGTCGATAATACCGCCCTCGCTATTCGACTGAACGCAGACGGCTGCGCTGCCGTGCGCCGCCGCGAATTCCTCCAGCCGGGTACAGAGGGCCCGATACGTCCCCTCACCGTAAATACCCGGCTCGCGGCGGCCCAGCAGATTCAGGTTCGGCCCGTTGAGTATCAAAAACTTCATCTCTTTGCCCCTTCCTGCTTATACAGCACACTGATGTGATCGGCGGCCTCTTTTGCGCTTGATACATTGGCAATATGAAACTGTCCGTATCTCCGATACAGGTCGATGCGCTCCTTGTAAAGTGTAAAAATCCGATCTGTGTCGGTGCCCACCAGCGGCCTTCCCTTATGTTCCTCTTTCGCGATGTCCTCCGGCGGGCGGTCAAGGAAGAAGATAACCCCCGTCTTCGCCAGTACGCGCATATTGCTCTCCCGCTTGATGACGCCGCCGCCGGTGGCGATCACCGCGCCTTTTGCCCGCGCCGCCGCCCGCACCGCCGCGCTCTCCCGGTCACGGAACCCTTCCTCCCCCTCCGCGGCAAAGATTTCCGGTATGGTGTGCCCCGCCGCCTTGACCACCATCGTGTCCGTGTCCAGAAAAGGCATGTGCAGCAGCCGCGCCAGCGTGGAGCCGACCGCGCTTTTCCCACTGCCGGGCATACCGATTAAAACAAGGTTTTTTCTCATTCGCATGCTCCAAAATTCCCTAAAATGCGGAACTCCACCACCATCTGCGACAGCTCGCGCAGGGTGTCCTCCATACCGGGGGCCAGCAGGTCACCCGTAAACTCGAGAAAAAACAGGTATTCCCACTTGTGTCCGGGCACGGGGCGCGACTCAAGCTTCACGAGGTTCATCCCCTGTGCGGCAAAGACCGACAAAATCTCATGCAAGCTGCCGCTCTGGTGCGGCAGGCGGAGTATCGCGCCGATTTTATCGCGCCCCTCCCGCAGCTCCATGCGCGGGGAGACGGCAAGAAAGCGGGTGTGGTTTTCCGTATTCTCATTGATACCCTCAGCCAGAATGGCAAGGCCATAGAGCTGCGCAGCCCGGCGAGAGCAGATCGCCGCCGCCGCGCGGTCGCCATGCTCCGCCAGTTGCCGGGCGCTCCCCGCCGTATCGAGTGCGGGAAGGCGCTGCCACGCAGGATGTGTGTTTAAAAACCGCTCACACTGCATCAGGCCCTGCTCGTGGGAATAGACCCGCGCAATGTCCTCCATGCAAACACCCGGGAGCGCCGCGAGGCAGTGCTCCACCTTGACAATATGTTCCCCCACGGCGAAGTAGCTGTACTGCGCGAGCAGGTCATACACCTGCCGGATGGAGCCGGTGGAGCTGTTTTCGACAGGGAGCATGGCGTAGTCGGCGCGCCCGTCACGCAGGGCGAGAAAGACATCCTCAAACCACGGCTCGCCGGTACATTGGGCTTCCATGCCGAAAAACTCCGCCGCCGCCTGCTCGCTGTACGCGCCCGGCTCGCCCTGATAGGCCACCCGCGGCCGCACGGACAGCGGTGTCCGGGCGGAAGCAAGATCCTCCAGATACTGCGCGAATCCGTCTGTCATCTCCCGCTCGTGCACCAAAAACCGTTGCTGCGCGCGGGAGATGGCCATGACGGTGCTGTAGAGCCGCGCGAGGTCGGCCCTGCGGGCGGGAGCGTCTGTCAGCGCCGCCTTTGCCGCGATCACCTCCCGCTCCCGTCCGCTGTCGAGCACAGGCATGCCGTGCGCCTGCTTATACCGCCCGACCCGCTCGGTGACCTCCATCCGCTTTAAAAAGAGGGCAACCAGTTCCTCATCCAGCGCGTCAATCTCGGCGCGGCACCGCTCCAATTCACTCATCTTTCCTCGCTCCTCATATCCCAAGCAGGGCGCAGGATGCCAGCGCCGCCGCCGCCTCAATCACAGGCACCGCACGGTGCACAATGCAGGGGTCGTGCCGCCCCGAAATCTCAATCTCCGTCTCCTCACCCGTGCGCAAATCCACGCTCTCCTGCGGCAGGGTAATGGACGGCGTGGGGCGCAGTGTCACTTCAAACACAAGCGGCATGCCGTTGGTGATGCCCCCGTTGACGCCGCCCGCGTAATTCGTCTTGGTGACGATCTTCCCGTCCCTGACCACAAAGGGGTCGTTTGCCTCGCTCCCGCGCATCATGGCAAAGGCCACGCCCGCGCCAAAATCCACGGTCTTGACGGCGGGGACGGAAAAGAGATACTGTGAAAAAATCCCCTCCGCGTTGCACCCGAAGTCGGGCGCGCCCAGCCCTGCGGGCAGGTCGGTCACAACACACTCGATGGCCCCGCCCACCGAGTCGTCCTCCTCCTTCGCAGCGAGGATGGCCTGCTGCATCCGCTCTCCTGCGGCATCGTCCAGCACGGGGAATGCTTTTTCCGCCACCCCTTGCAGCTGCGCGGGATCCTCCAGCGGCGCATCATGAATACCGTAGATACTGCTGATGTGCGCGCACACAGCCACGCCGCGCTGCGCTAAAATCTGCTTTGCGACGGCACCAGCCACCACAAGGGGCGCGGTGAGCCGCCCGGAAAAGTGCCCGCCGCCCCGGTAATCCAGATATCCGCCGCTCTGGATATACCCCGCGTAATCGCCGTGGCTGGGGCGCGGGGTATATCGGATGGCCTCGTAATCGGCAGAATGTTGATCGCTGTTTCTGATGACGGCGGTCAGTGGCGTGCCTGTCGTCCTGCCCTCAAACACGCCGGAGAGGAATTCCACGGCGTCCGCCTCCCTGCGCGCGGTGGAAAGGGCGTTTTTCCCTGTCGCGCGCCGCGCAAGTTCCCGCGCAATATGCGCGCCGTCCAATTCCAGCCCGGCGGGTACGCCCTCAAGCGTAACGCCGATGGCACTGCCGTGGGATTCTCCGAAAATTACATGCTTCATTTACGGCACCTCCCGTATTTTTCCGCCGAGCGCGGCATAGTCCTGCCAAAACCGGGGATACGATTTTTCAACGCACTGCGCTCCCTCCAGCACAACCGGGCCGTTGGCGCGGGTCGCGGCAATGGCGAGCATCATCGCAATACGGTGGTCGTTGCAGGCGGAGACCCGTCCGCCTGTCAATGCAGAAACGCCTGTAATCGTCAAGCTGTCGGCACCCTGCGCCACCTGCCCGCCGAGCCGCATAAGCTGCTCGCTCGTCGTCTCCAGCCGGTCGCTCTCTTTGATGCGCAGGCGGGCGGCATGGATCATGTGTGTCGTCTCCCCGTCCCGGAGCGCCGCACACACGGCAAGCGCGGGCACCAGATCCGGGCATTGCGAGACATCCAGCGTCACCGTCCCGGGCAGCGCGAGCTGCGCGCAGTAGTCCGCAATCACGCGGTCACCCTGCTTGGACTGCGGGGCGAGGCCGTGGATATCCACGGCACTGCCCATATGGTTGGCCGCAAAATAAATCCCCGCCTGGGTGTAGTCCGCCTCCACCACGGCGTCCGCCGGGCGATAGGTCTGCCCGCCGCGCACGTGATAGGTGCCCTCTATCTCAATCCCGAATCGGGTAAGTACCTCCACCGTCAAATCCACATACCCCGCCGACTCCAGCGGGGAGGTCAGCACAATCTCCGAATCCCCCTCCATCAGCGGCAGGGCGTAGAGCAGTCCCGTGATAAATTGGGAAGATATGTCGCCCCGCAGGGGAAACACCCCCGCATGCAGCCGTCCCGCCACAGTGAGGCGTCCGCCCTCCTGCCGGTAGGAGATGCCCTGCCGGTCAAAGAGGTCGAAGTACGGCTGCTGCGGACGCTCCATCAGGCGGCCGTGCCCCACAAACACCCCGCCGCCCCGCAGGGCAAGGGCGAGCGGGATAAAAAAGCGCAGTGTGGAGCCGGACTCGCCGCAGTCCAAAAGCGGCAATCCCTCCGAAGGGGCGAAAAGCGCGGCCAAACAGCGCCGCGTCGCGTCGATATCCTGTGAGGCGGCGAGGTTTTCGATTTTTCCGCCCCCCGCGAGCGCCGCCGCGATGAGCAGGCGGTGTGCCTGCGACTTGGACGGCGGCGGCGTGATGCCGCCTTTGAGCTTTGCGGGGGTAATCTCCAGCGTCATGCTTTCTCCTCCAACAGCGTGAGCACATCGGCCTTGGACAGCTTTTTCACACATGCCCTGCCGATCTCCTCGAGCAGGATGAGGGAGATGTCGTCGCCCTCGCCCTTCTTGTCAAGCCCAATGGCAGCCGCGTACTCCTCCCGCGTGCAGTCGATGGCAAGCGGCAGGTCGAAGCAACCGAGGAGCATCGCGATGCGCGCCGCAGTCCCCTCGGGTGTCACGCCCAGCTTTGTACCCAGCTCCGCCGCCTTCACCATCCCCGCCGCAACCGCCTGCCCGTGCGTCCAGCGGGTATAATGCCCGGAGAGCTCATAGGCATGCCCCAGCGTATGCCCGAAATTTAAAAGCATCCGCTCGCCGGTGTCCCGCTCGTCGCGCTCCACAATATCGCGCTTAATATCACAGCATCGGTAGAGCACATGCGCAATATCCGCCGTCACCTCCGCTCGGGAGGGGCGCTGCGCGAGGTAGGCATAGAGGTCGGAATCCCTGATGCAGCCGTATTTGATCACCTCCGCCATGCCGTCCGCGAAGGTACTGTCGTCCAATGTGCCCAGCACGGCGGGATCCATCAGCACCAGCCGGGGCTGCCAGAAGGCACCGGCCAGATTCTTCCCCGCCGGCAGGTCGATTGCGACCTTTCCGCCCACTGAGGAATCCACCTGCGCGAGCAGGGTGGTTGGAATCTGCACAAATGCCACGCCGCGCAGGATGGTGGCCGCGGCAAAGCCCGTCAGGTCGCCCACAACGCCGCCCCCCAGCGCCACCACGGCGTCGCTGCGGGTAAGGCCCGTCTCCATAAAAAAGTCATACAGCGTCCCCAGCATGGCGAGGGATTTCGCGCGCTCCCCCGCCGGTATCGTCAGGAGCTTTGCTTCAAACCCGGCCGCGCCAAGGCTTTCGAGCGTTTTTTCGGCATACAGCGGCGCGACGTTGCTGTCGCTGACCACCGCCAACCGCCGCGCCTTGGGCAGCACCGCACGGCAGTGCGCCCCGGCCTGCCCCAGCAGACCCCGCCCGATGAGGATGTCGTATTCCCTTCCCGGCAGATGAACCGGCAGTGTCTTCATGGGCCCTGTCTCCTCTTTTATCTGATCAGCTCTTTGCCGCACAGGGCGACGAGCGCGGTTACTTTTTCCATGAGCGCCGCAAACTGCGCCGGGGTGAGGGACTGCTGCCCGTCGCATTTGGCGTTGGGCGGGTCGTTGTGCACCTCAATCATCAGTCCGTCTGCGCCCGCGGCAATAGCCGCCATGGCGAGCGGCTCCACCATCCAGCTCATCCCCGCCGCGTGGGACGGATCGATGATGACGGGCAGGTGGCTCATTTTCTTAATGGCCGGAATGGCGGACACGTCAAGGGTGTTTCGCGTATAGGTCTCAAAGGTGCGGATCCCCCGCTCGCAGAGGATGACGTTCTCATTGCCCTCCGACAGGATATACTCGGCGGACATAATCCACTCCTCATAGCTGTTCGAAAGCCCGCGCTTGAGCAGGATAGGCTTGGACATGCGCCCAACCTCTTTTAAGAGGTCGAAGTTCTGCATGTTCCGCGCGCCCACCTGAACGACATCCACCTTCGCCTCAAATTCATCCACCATGCGCGGGGACATAATTTCAGAGACAATGGGCAGCCCTGTCGCCTGCTTTGCGTGGAGCAGCAGGTCCAGCCCCTCCACGCCCATGCCCTGAAAGGAATATGGCGAGGTGCGCGGCTTAAACGCCCCGCCGCGCAGCAGCGTCGCCCCCGCTTTTTTGACGTCCCGCGCAATGCCGGTCACCTGCTCTTCACTCTCCACAGAGCAGGGGCCCGCGATGACGGAAAACGCGCCCGCGCCGATTTTGGCGTTTCCCACCACAATCTGCGTGTCCTCCGGGTGGAATTTGCGGTTCGCCTTTTTATACGGCTCCTGTACCCGCATGACCCGCTCCACGCACGGCTCCATGGAGATCTTTCCGCTGTCGAGCGCGGCGGTGTCCCCCACGAGGCCCAATATGGTGCAGCCGATGCCGTTCGTTATGCCGACCTCCAGCCCCATCTCTTCAAACCGTTTGACCAGCGCTGCAATCTCCTGCTGCCCGGCCGACGGCTTCATGACAACAACCATGTTCTTTCCTCCTTTCCAAAATGCGGGGTTCGATGGTTTTAATATGCGACCCCCCAGTAAATCATCTGCTCCGCATGCTTGCCGCAGACCGCGCACACATCGCCCAGGTCCTCCTGCACAAAGGGGATACAGCGGGAGGATACGCCCGCCTCCTCCTTCATGCGCACCTCGCAGGCCTCGTCGCCGCACCACATGGTCTTGGCAAAACCGCCCTGCATCTCCATTTTCTCTTTGACCTCCGCAAGCGTTCTGCAGGCATATGTGTTCTCCTCCAGATTCCGCTTGGCGCGCGCATACATACTGTGGTGTATCTCGTCCAGAAGACGCTGCACCGTCTCCACGACCTCTGCCAGAGGGGTGATGGTTTTCTCCCCCGTATCGCGGCGCGCCAGCACACACTGGCCGGCTTCCATGTCGCGGGGGCCGAGCTCCAGACGAACGGGAACCCCCTTCATCTCATGCTCTGCAAACTTCCAGCCGGGGGAGTTGTCGGAGAGGTCGCACTTGGCACGGACCCCCGCCGCGCGCAGGGTTCCCTCCACCGCCTGCGCCGCCGCAATCACCCCTTCCTTATGTGTCGCGATGGGCAGGACGACGACCTGCACCGGCGCGATGCGCGGCGGGAGAATAAGCCCCGAGTTGTCCCCGTGGGTCATGATGATGCCGCCGATGGTGCGCGTGGTGATGCCCCATGAGGTCTGGAAGGGATACGCCTGCTGATTGTTCTTATTGGTAAAGGTGATGTCGAACGCCCTCGCAAAGCCGTCGCCAAAGTAGTGGCTGGTGCCGTTTTGCAGCGCCTTTCTGTCGTGCATCATGCATTCAATCGTGTAGGTGCACTCCGCGCCGGAAAACTTCTCCTTGTCGGTCTTGCGCCCGCGTACCACCGGCATGGCCAGCACGTTTTCCACCACGTCGGCGTAAATCTCCAGCATACGCACGGTCTCCTCCATCGCCTCCTCGGCGGTGGCGTGCATGGTGTGGCCCTCCTGCCAGAGGAATTCGCGGTGGCGGAGAAACGGGCGGGTCGTCTTCTCCCACCGCAGCACAGAGCACCACTGGTTATAGAGCTTTGGCAGGTCGCGCCACGAATGGATGATGTGCGCGTAATGCTCGCAAAAAAGTGTCTCCGATGTGGGGCGGACGCACAGCCTCTCCTCAAGCGCCTCACTGCCGCCGCAGGTCACCCACGCGCACTCCGGCGCAAAGCCCTCCACGTGGTCTTTTTCCTTTTGCAGCAGGGATTCCGGAATAAGCATCGGCAGAGAAACGTTCTCATGTCCCGTCGCCTTGAAGCGGCTGTCCAGCTCCTGCTGTATATTCTCCCAGATGGCATACCCGTAAGGGCGGAGGATGAACATGCCCTTTACGCTTGTATAATCAATCAGCTCCGCTTTGGTGCACACGTCGGTGTACCACTTGGCGAAATCGACCTCCATATCCGTAATCTGTTCCACTTTTTTCTTGTCTTGCGCCATATCGTTTCTTCAGCCCTTTGCAAATAGATTGTACTATAATATTATGTGCGGTAATTATATCTCATCCATGTGGAGAAAGTCAAGGCGCGGGCACGGAGAACCAGGGCAACAGTATTTAACCATCGAGCAGGATGCGATGGAGGAAATTGATATCCAAGGCTGCCTTGAGAGATTTGCGGCGAACACTTAACTTTTTGTTCGTAGCAGTCATCTTCAATCTAGCTAGAGCAGCTTTTCTCAAGACATTCATGTTGAGCGGAGAATTGTCTTTGCGAGCGCGGGCGGCATCTTCACGAAACACCACATCCAACATCCAATGCAATCGGTTTTCGATAGACCAATGGTTTCGGATGAGGTAACCGAAGCCTTCCGCATCCGTATCAAAACTGCTGATGTAGTACCTGTCGTAGGACGATTCGCCATCTGCATAAATCCGGGTACAGCGGTACCGGATGATTGTCCGGATTCCCGGCCAGTCCGCATCGACTGCAAGCCACTCTCCCGGTGCCGTCACCACTTCGCGCTGCTCAGTGCGTCCATGGTCTTGCTTTGGTTTATCCACCCAATGCTCACAGGTGTCCGGCGGCAGATGCTCTTTGTCCAGCCAATCAAAATGATCCCGTATCGCTTCATACATTGCAGCCTGATTGTCTTTTACCGCCAGCACATAGTCAGCTTTTTTCGACAGAATTTTATCCGCTATTTTTCTCTGACATCCCATTGCATCTATCGTCACGATATCACCGCTAACATCCAGCAAATCCAACAATGCCAGGATTGCTGTGATCTCATTGCTTTTTTCCTCGGTTACCAGTTCACCCAAGGTGATTTCACTTTTGGGTCTATGATCGTTTTTTCGCCTCACTTTGTAAATCTAAATGCTGTTGCCCTGCACGGAGAACCCCCTCGGCAAGAAGCATAGACAAACAATACTCCTCCTACGCCCCCGCAAGCAGCGGCAGCGCAATGACAAAGCTCGTGAAGGTGCCGTTGCGCTCGGCACGAATCGTCCCGCCGTGCAGCGTGACAATCTCTTTAGCGATGGCAAGCCCCAGCCCGGCCCCGCCGGTGCGGGTGGAGCGGGCGGTATCCAGCCGATAAAACCGCATAAAAATATTTGCGAGCTCTCCCTCCGGAATCTCCAGCCCCTGATTGCGCACAGTGATCTCCACCTGCTCTCCCGCTATGCGCTCGGCCCGGATAAGCACAATGCCTCCGGGACTGCTGTAGCTGACCGCGTTGCGCAGGACGTTGTCGAACACCCGCGCCAGCTTGTCCGGCTCACCCATCACCTGCAGCTGCGGCGCGATTTCCGTGCGGTATTCCAGATTTTTCTCCGCAAAAAGGGGATAAAACTCGTCTGCGAGCTGCGCAAGCAGGATAGAGAGCTGGATGGGCTGCGCCTCACCGTTTTCTCCGCCGAGGTGCAGGCGGCTGATATCGAAGAATTCCCCCATCAGCTCCTCGAGCCGCAGGGCCTTTTCCAGCGCGATGCCGATGTACTTTTCCCGCTGCTCCGCGTCCAGCCCGGGATTCTCCTGCAACAGGGACAGATAGCCCTTCACCGATGTCAAGGGTGTCTTCAGGTCGTGCGCCAGAAAGGCGATCAGATCGTTTTTCCGCTGCTCGTTCTCGCTGCTTTTCGCCGCGCGTTCCATCAGCATGCGCTGTATCTGTGTCAGCTCCTGCGCCACCTGCGCCATGTCCTCGGGCAGGATGACGGCGTCGCCGCTCTCCGCGCGCACATCGTGCACCGCGTCTGCAACCCGCCTCAGCCGGACGGCGAGCAGGTACCCGCCCAAAAAGCACACGGCAAACACCAGTAAAATCAGGCACAAAATCACGGCGCGATACCCCGGCTCCATATGCCAGAGTATAATCTCCGCCCCGTGTTCAAGCCCGAGCAGACAGGTGATGACCACACCCACCGCAAGCGCGGCGCAGACGGAGGCGATCAATATCTTCCAGACAAGCGGGCGGTAATTCCAGCGCATGCTAGCGCCTCCTCCCTCTGAGTGCATGTAATATAAAGCGGACCACCATCCAAGCAGCGCCAATGGCGATGGTCTCCACAAAGCTCATCAGCCGCCAGAGCACCATGCCGACGGAGATGAGTTGCCCAAAGATGGGGGACATAAAGAGGAAGAAACTGCCCTCCGCCCCGCCCGCGTTCCCCGGCAGCACCACGATGCGGGAGAGGAGCATCACAAGGCTCTGCGTCAGGATGAGCGCCGCCACGCTCTGCCCCGAGAGGCCCAGCCCGTAATAGATACAGACGGGGATACAGTAGAGTACCCCCAGCTGGATGAACATACCGAAACACAGGCCGACAATCATAAGGCGATCCCCGCGGTACGCGTTGAGCTGACCGCAGATCTCCTCCAGCCGCTCCATCAACCGGTCAATCCGGCCGGGCTTTTGCAGCGCCTTGATTTTTTTAGACAGCTTTGTAAGCAGCCACATCGCAAACCGCTGTACCGGTTCCGGACGGGCGGCGCAAAAGAGGGCAAATGCAATGACAACCACATATAGTGCAATGAGTATGCCGACCCCCCAAATCGTGCCCGCACCAATCGGCTCTTGGTAAATGATGGTCTTCACGATCAGTGCCAGCAGCGCGTACACCATATACACCAGCAGATTGGCCACCATTTTCCACACAAAGACGCTCGCCGTCTTTGTGCCGGAGAAACCCGCATCGTACATCAGCTTGAGCTGCGCCGGCGCGCCGATTGGCCCGAGCTTATAGAAAAACTCCCCGATAAACGCAATATCAAAGCACGCGGACAGGCGCACCTCGCTCTTCGTGCGCCACCCTAGAAAGTAAAAATTGAACGCATCGACACTCTGGCTGATGGGCACGCAAAGCGCACCGGCGACCAGCCAGCCCGGACGCAGCACCACCATAAGCTCCTGTAAATCCACCGTCTCGCGTACATACAGCAACAGCCCGATGATAATGACCGCACCGACCGTCAGTCCGACAACAGAAAAAATCCGATTGGCGGCGCTTTTATGATCCTTCATTGGCAAAACACCCGGCTAATCCCTCTCCCATTGCATATAATTGATTACACATGCACGTATTGTACCACAACAAATCGTTTTTTCATACCGAAAAGTTTCCAGATTTCTTTTGACCCCACGCCAATCATTGATAACGTACAATAAGTTTCGCAAATTAAAAAAAGGACATGGGAAAGGACATG
>JAJBUC010000150.1 GCA_020860545.1 Oscillospiraceae bacterium
AAAGGGTGCAGGGCGGAGCCCTGCCTCCCGCTGAGTAAGCGAAAAAACAGGGGCAAGCCCGCAGAGGGCAGGGGGAACCCCCATCGTAAGAAGCGCAGACCGCCGACGAAGCCAACTTACGCGCGGCTTCTGGCTGCGTCCGGCACCAGGCAATCCACGCCGAAGTGCTGCAGCATTTGGCTCAGGCGGCAGATCGGCAGACCCACCACATTATAATAATCCCCAAAAATCCCGCGCACAAACATCGCGCCATAACCCTGTATGCCGTAAGCGCCCGCCTTGTCGAGCGGCTCGCCGGTCTGGACGTACGCCTCGATCTCCTCAGGCCGCAGGGGGCGGAAGGTGACCTCCGTCATCTCATACGCGGTCTCCGCGCGCGCGCCGCACAGGACGGTGACGCCGGTATAGACCTGATGCCGGTGGGCGGAGAGGGAGCGCAGCATCTCGACCGCCTCCTGCGCATCGGCGGGCTTCCCGAGCACCTTGCCGTTGCGCACCACCACGGTGTCCGCCGCGATAATGAGGTCGTCCATGCCGACCTCGCGCTGCACGGCGCGCGCCTTTTGTTCGGCGAGGGTTTGCACCAGTACCTCCGGCGGCAGATGCTCGTTGAAAACCTCCGGCTCGTCCGAAGCG
Source organism: Oscillospiraceae bacterium (assembly GCA_020860545.1). Classification (GTDB taxonomy): domain Bacteria; phylum Bacillota; class Clostridia; order Oscillospirales; family Oscillospiraceae; genus JAJQEJ01. Next base: position 637 of record JAJBUC010000150.1, read on the forward strand.
ACGACCCGGAAGCCGTGCAGGCCCATGCGCTGCAAAAGCTCGCGCCGTCTCGGCGAGCTTGAGGCCAATGTGATTTCCATTGTATTGCAGTCCTTTCTCACTGTTCTGTTACCGGCCGGTGGAGCCGAAGCCCCCGTCGCCCCGGCCGGTCTGCTCCAGTCTATGCACCGGGACGATGTCCGGACGGGCGACGGGCACCACGGCGAGCTGGGCGATGCGGTCGCCCGGCGCAATGGTATACGGCGTATCGGAGAGGTTGGTGAGGCCCACTTTAATTTCGCCCCTGTAGTCGCTGTCGATGACCCCCACGCCGTTCGAGAGGGCGATGCCGTGGCGGACGCCGAGCCCGGAGCGGGCAAAGATCAGCGCTACATAGTCCGCGCCCGGCAGCGCGATGGCAAAGCCGGTCGGGATGACGGCGAGGACGCGCGGCGGGAGCGCCACCGGCGCGTCAATGCAGGCGCACAGGTCCATCGCCGCCGCGCCGGGGCTTGCGTAAAAGGGCAGGGGAATCTCCGTGCCGAGCTTGGGGGACAGGGGCATAATTTCGAGCGTCATAGGCGATACTCTCCTCATTATTGTAAGTGCGCGCGTCAGGTTTATTCCACATTTCTGTAATAAAGCCCGCGGGTATAGGCGCCGGGCGACCAGCGCGCCTGATTGAGATAGCGCTGCGTGACCTGCACACATTCGTGGGGCGATTCGGTGGTGAATAACAGCCGCGCGCCCCAGAGGCCGAGATGCCGGTAATCCTCCGCCTTGTCCGCGAGGAACAGGGTCTGGCTGTTGAAGATTTCATTGCGGCAGCCAGGCGCGGGGAGGACGCGAAAGCGCATCCCCGTCTGGTCCGGCAAGGTGCGTGCATAGTCACACGTGCAGTGCCCGTGGTAGTTCTTTATGATGCAGTTTTCGGTGATCATCAGCGGCAGGCGGCCGTAGACGATCAGCTCGGTGTCGATGGCCTTGGTGAGGTCGCGGATCTGCGGGAATTTGAGCTCAAATGAGAGCGTGGCGGAGGTGAAGCCGAGGTGCTTGAGCTCCTTGAGGGTCTGCGCGTTATACACCCCCAGCCCGAAATCGCCGTGCAGGGTGAAGTCCATGCCGCGCAGGGTGTCGAGGTGCTGGAGACTCCCGATCAGCGCGTCGTGCACCCCGCGCTCCCGCACCGCCTCCAGCTTCTCGAGCACGTCGGGTAGTTCCCTGTCCCACAGGATGCGCGGGAGGGTGACGCCGATGGCGGTGTGCGGTGTGCGCAGTGCCTTTTCCGGGTGCGCGGCGAGCTCGTCAAGGGGGAGGTAGATGATGGCGGGGCGCAGATCGAGCAGCTCCGGCGTGACCTGCGACGCCCGCCGCGCGGATATGGTCGGCACCGGCGGCTCCTTGCGCGCGGGGTAGCGCACCCCGGCCTGGTAGGGATTGGTCTCCCGCGCCGGAGGGCGTACGCGCTGGGCGCTTAAACCGTCGAGGGCGCTGCGCCGCAGTGCGTTGAGGGAGGAGAGCGGCAGGGAGAGCCCGGGCTCCACCAGACAGCGGAGCTTTTCCGCCCGGTAGGGCGTGCCGCCGGTGCGGGAGAGCTGCGCCGCAACCGTCTCCGCCGTGAGCGGTACGGTCTGCGCCGCCTCCGGCACAGGACCTTCGGCGGTCGCGACGTGCCCCAAATCGTCCTCCGCCGCGACCCGCGCCGGTTCGCCGGGGCGGATCATGGCGTAGAGGCGCACGGGGACAAGCGGGTTTTCGGTATCGGTATAGGTGCGCCGCGCCGCGGCAAAGAGCTCCTTCGGCTCCGGCGTGTGCTCCGGGCGCGTGCCGAACATGTCCGGCCCCTTTTGGTCCAGATAATAGCCCTGCGTAAAGCCGTCCCGGGAAAAGGCGTCCTGCAGGGCCTGCCATTCCGCCTCGTTCGGCTCCCGCTCCTCCCGCAGGGCGCGGGCATAGATGCCGGTGACCACCGCGACGTATTCCGCGCGCTTCATGCGCCCCTCCAGCTTGACGCAGGCGACCCCCATCTTGCGCAGCTCCTGCAGGTAGGAGACGAGGGAGAGGTCTTTGAGGGAGAGGGGATAGCTGTCCGCGCGCTTGCCCCAGCCGTATTTGAGGCGGCAGGGCTGGGCGCAGAGCCCTCGGCTGCCGCTGCGCGTGCCGAGGACGGAGGAGAAAAAGCACTGCCCGCTGTAGCACATGCACAGCGCCCCGTGCGCGAAGACCTCCACCTCAATCGGCGCGTGCAGGCAGATATATTCCAGCGCCTCGCGCGACAGCTCCCGCGCGAGCACCACGCGCGTTAAGCCGAGGTCGGCGGCCTGCTTCACCCCGTCGAGGCTGTGCACCGTCATCTGCGTGGAGGCGTGCGCGGGCAGGGACGGCGCGACGTGCCGGAGCATGCGCAGCACGCCCAGATCCTGCACCAGCACCGCGTCCACCCCCAGCGCGGCGGCCTCGGCGGCCTGTTCGGCGGCCCCCTCCAGCTCGCGGTCGCTGAGGAGCGTGTTGAGCGTGAGGTAGACCCGCACCCCGCGCATATGGCAATACGAAACCGCCGCCGCAAATTCCTCCGGTGAGAAATTTTTCGCATTGCGGCGGGCGTGAAAGTCTCCATATCCAAGATAGACGGCGTCCGCGCCGTTCTGCACGGCGGCCGAGACGGCCTCCGCCGAACCGGCCGGCGCTAACAGTTCCAACATATGCGCCCTCCCGCAGCCTTATTTCTGGGCGCTTTTGCCGCCCGGCGCGTGCTTCTCGTTCTCCAGCTGAAAGATTCTGCGCTTGGCCTCGGAGAGCTCCAGCTTGGTCTTCGTCGCCTCGTCGAGGTACTCCTTGAGCTGGCGGCGCAGATTTTCGGCGGCCTCCAGCTCCTTAAAATATTCATCGGCAATATTGACCGCGGTCAAAACAGCGCCGTTGACGAGCGAGAACCTGCCCCCCTGCGTGACCTCGCGGAGTTTGTCGTCCACGTAAGCCGCGACTTTTTCCACATACTCCACGTCCTCGCTGCCGACCAGCGTGTAGTCCTGATCCGCAATTGTGACGGTAACACGAATTTTCATCCTGCGCCCCTCCTGATATGTTGATACGATTTGCATATGAAATGTACACATTATACCACAACCGGCGGAAAGAAAAAATAAATTCTTGGCAAATAATCGCTTTTTCTCTGTGTGGAGTGACGAAATAGCGCGAAAAGCGCTGGGTACGCTTGACGCGGTGAGGAGAATCGGTTAAAATGGGACAGGCATAGAGCTGTAAATATGTGGCGGACTGCACAAGCATATTCCAGCTTCTTAGATTACAGGAAACATATGGTTCTACTTGAGGAGGGCTGACTTTGCTGACACCGGAAAACCGCATTTTGGTCTCCAAGATGGCCGAGCTGCACAAGCTATCCAGACAGGCGTTGATTCTCTATGACAAAAGCGGCCTGTTTCGTCCCGCGCTGGTGGACGAAAACGGGTACCGCTATTATACATACACGCAGGTACCGCAGCTGCGGGAGATCTGCTATCTGAAGGCCATCGGCGTCAAGCTGGATGATATCAAGGAGCATATCAACAACAACCGCACGCCGGACAGTGTCCGGGCGCTGCTCGCAGAGCAGGACGAAAGGCTGGAGGCGAATGTACGGGAGCTCGAGCGCAAACGCCGTAGCATCCGCAACAGGATTGCCCAGCTGGAGGAGGCGCAGCAGCATGAAAAGGACGTCCACCGGCCCTATGTGGCGACCCTGCCGCGCCGGACGATCCTGTTTGAGCCGTGGGAGGCCAAGGACCTCACGCGCAAGGATCTGCACCTCACACTCATGAGCGCATGGACGCGGCAGGAGGAGTACGCCGGGATGCCGCCGAGCAGCTGGGGCGCGCTCATCCGCAGGGACGCGCTTGATTCCGACACCCCCTTCGCGGGCGCGGGGGCGTATGTGCTCTTCGAGTGCGACGAGGTCGATATCCAAGCAGTGCCGGGCGGCGCTGTGCTCGAGGAAGGGTTATACGCCTGTATGTACAAGTGCGGTATGCCGTACGAAATTGAGCATGTGCGGTATCTGCTCGATTGGATGGAGGAGCACGGCTATGAGGCCGTGGGGGATGTGGTGGATACCTGCCTGCTGGACACCACGTATTATACCAATGACATGGTGGGGGACTTTTGCCTGCTGCAAATTCCGGTGCGGCGGGTATCATTGTTTGCCTGAGCTGCTTTTGGAGGGGGTCGCTTGCCCCATGAGGGCTTGTCCCATAGTTCCGCCCGCTGCGCAGGCGAAAAACAGGGACAAGGGAACAAAGGCCGTGGGGCCCCCCCACGGCAAGCAGTAGAAACCAACAAAATAGGACTTGCAAAAAGAGAAAAAGAGTGCTATAATACATAAAGCAATATTGAAGTGGTGTGTTAACATATTGTAAGCAAAAACGACATGTTTTGCAAGCTGCATTATAACAGGAGGTGGGTGTCATGTTTCAGATTGGCGACAAGGTTGTGCATCCCATGCACGGTGCCGGTGTCATCGACAGCATTGTAGAGCGGAAGATTGACGGCGTGACGCGGGAGTATTACCTGCTCCGGCTGCCGGCGGACGGAATGATGGTCATGATCCCCATCATCCAGAGCGGTGAGATCGGCGTGCGCCCGGTGGTGAAGCGGGACGAGGCGGAGAAGATCCTCGCCGCCATTCCGGAGATCAAGATTGAGGCCACGCAGAACTGGAACCGGCGCTACCGCGAGAACATGACGCGCCTGAAAAGCGGCAATCTGCTGGAGGTCGCGCGGGTGGTCAAGATGCTCATGCTGCGCGACGGGGAGCGGGGGCTCTCCACCGGGGAGCGGAAGATGCTCCACTCCGCCAAGCAGATCTTTATCTCGGAGATCGTGCTGTCCCAAGATGCGTGCTACGCGGATGTGGAAAAACGCATCGACCTTGCGGTTGCGTCATAGGGGAAGGGAATGAAGGAAAAGGAGCCAAACGGCTCCTTTTTGCGTATAAGGAGGTACATATGGGGCTGTGGCGGAAGAAAAAGGGGAAGCGGCAGGGGCATCCCTACTGCGCGGCGGTGGTGCCCGCGGCGGGTTTGGGGACGCGGATGGGGGCAGAGGACAAGGTACTCCTTCCGCTCGGCGGCGTGCCGGTGCTCGCGCGCACCCTGCGCGCGCTCGACAACTGCCCGCTGATCGACGAGATCATCGTCGTCACGCGGGAGGCGCTGATCGTCCCCGTGGGGCGGCTGTGTCAGGACTACGCCTACGCCAAGGTGCGCAAGGTGGTGCTCGGCGGCGAGAGCCGGACGGCGTCGGTGCTCGCGGGCATCTGCGAGGTGAGCCGGGAGGCCGCCCTCATCGCCATCCACGACGGGGCGCGGCCCCTTGTGTCGGGGGCGGTGCTGGAGGAGGCGCTGCGCACAGGCGCGGAGACGGGCGCGGCGGCCCCCGCCGTACCGCTCAAGGACACCGTCAAGCGCGCCGAAAACGGCATTGTGCGCGAGACGCCGGCGCGGGAAACCCTCTTCGCCGTGCAGACCCCGCAGGTCTTTGAGGCGGGGCTCATCAAGGCGGCGCTCACCCGCGCGCTGGAGGACGGCGTCCCGCTCACCGACGACTGCGCCGCCGTGGAGCGGCTGGGCATGACGGTGCATCTGACCGCCGGGGACGAGCGCAACATGAAAATCACCACCCCAGCCGACCTCGCGGTGGGGGCGGCACTGCTGGATTGGGAGGAGGAGGACGCGTGAGAATCGGACACGGCTACGACGTGCACCGCCTGGTGCCGGGGCGTCCCCTCATCCTGGGCGGGGTGGAAATTCCATTTGAAAAGGGCCTGCTCGGCCACTCCGACGCAGACGTGCTCACCCACGCGGTGATGGACGCCCTTCTCGGCGCGGCGGGCATGGGGGATATCGGCGGGCACTTTCCCGATACCGACCCCGCCTATGCGGGGGCGGACAGCCTGCGCCTGCTGGACGCGGTGCGCGAAAAGCTGGATAAAAGCGGCTTTTCCGTCGGAAACATTGACGCCACCCTGCTCGCCCAGCGCCCCAGGCTCGCCCCCTTTCTCCCGCGCATGCGGGAGAAGCTGGCGGCCCACCTGGGGGTGCCCGAGGAATGTGTAAACGTCAAGGCAACCACCGAGGAGGGGCTGGGCTTTACCGGTGCCGGAGAGGGCATTGCGGCGCACTGCGTATGTA
>JAJBUC010000034.1:0-6476 GCA_020860545.1 Oscillospiraceae bacterium
TTGGTATCGCTCAATAGCATTGCAAACGCGGACCTGATCTATGCGGGGGATACGCTTATCATCCCGCAGTGATTTTTAGGGGCGTTAATGTTGCCTGTACTTTGTGCAGTAGGGGTTTCCCAGCCCTCTAGGGGCTGATCCTCTTTTTTGTCTGCGCGGCGGGGTGCAGGGGGCCGCCCCCTATTTACTATTGACAATGTAGCCTTTCTGGAGCAAACATGCCTGCAGTATGCTGTGTTGCAGGGAAATAGTAAAAAATGTTCCCCTTGCAGTAGACAATGGAAAACCCTGTCTACGTCAAGGGGAGCATATCATTTCAATCTGCATTCACCGCCGCAGCGTCATGGCCCAGCGTTCGTATTTTGCGACCTTCTCTTCACACTGCTCTGCAGAGCGGCCCTGGGCGAGAATGTACACCTTGACCTTCGGTTCGGTGCCGGAGGGACGGATGAGGACATCCACACCGTCGGCGAGCTTGTAGCGCAGGACGTTCGAGCCGGAGAGCTCCAGCCGCACCTGGCCGCCGGTGGCGGTGTCGGTTTTGATGCCCGTGCTGTAATCCATACAGCACAGGACGGTGGTTCCGGCGATGAGGGAGGGGGCGAAGGTGCGCAGGTCGGACATCAGCATCTCCATATTGGTGAGGCCGTCGAGGCCCGGCATGACGAGGTTGATGGTCTTTTCCGCGTAGTAGCCGTACTTTTGGAACAGCGCCTGTATCGCGTCGTAGAGCGTCATGCCCTGCCCGGCATACCACGCCGTCATTTCGGTGAGCAGGAGGGAGTAGGTGACGGCGTCCTTGTCGCGCACGTAGTCGCCAAGCATGTAGCCATAGCTCTCCTCATAGGAAAAAATGACCTTGGCTTCGCCGCGCGCTTCCAGCTCGTTCTTCTTCTCCGCCATGAATTTAAAGCCGGTGAAGGTATCATAGCACTTCACACCGTTCTCGGCCGCGACGCGGCGCGCCATTTCGGTGGTAACGATGGTCTTGAGCACGGCGGGGTTTTCCGGCATGGTGCCCGCGCGCTGCTTCGCGCCGATGAGGTAGTCGAGCATCAGCACGCCGGTTTGGTTACCGGAGATGGTGATGTACTTGCCCTTGTTGTCGCGTATCATAATGCCCACACGGTCAGCGTCGGGGTCGGAGCCGAGGATAAAGTCTGCGCCGACCTCCTGTGCCAGACGGACGGCAAGGGCAAACCCTTCTGGATTTTCCGGGTTAGGTGAGTCAACGGTTGGAAAATTGCCGTCTAAGACCATCTGCTCCGGCACACAGTAGACATGCTTCATGCCGAGGCGGCGCAGGGCCTCGGGAATCAGGCGGTAACCCGTCCCATGGAAAGGGGTGTAGACCATTTTGAAGGTGTCCGCAACGGCGGCGACGGCGGGCAGGTCGTTCGCCTGCGCCATGACCTCGGCGAGAAACAGCTCGTCCGTCTCCTCCCCGAGCAGGCGGATGGTGCCCGCAGCGAGAGCCGCGTCATATTCGGTGCGTTTGATCGCCGTAAAGGGGGGCAGCGCGTCCATGCGCGCGGCGACGGTGGCGGCGTGCTGCGGCGGGAGCTGCGCGCCGTCCGACCAGTAGACCTTGTAGCCGTTATACTCCTTGGGATTGTGACTTGCGGTGACATTAATGCCGGCGATGGCCCCGTAGTGCCGGATGGCAAAGGAGAGCTCCGGTGTGGGGCGCAGGGCGTCGAACAGCAGCACGGGGATGCCGTTGCCTGCCATGACCTCCGCCGCCGCGCGGGCGAACGCCTCGCTGTGGTTGCGGCAATCATAGCAGATGACAACGCCTTTCTGCGCCGTATCCTCCCCCTCGTCGAGAATGACCGAGGCAAAGGCCTGTGTGGTGTGGCGGATGACGTGGATGTTCATGCGATTGAGGCCGACACCCATGATGCCGCGCAGTCCGGCGGTGCCGAAGGAGAGGGGGGCGAAAAAGCGGGATTCGATCTCCTCTTCATCGCCCGCGATGCTGTCGAGCTCCGCTTTTTCCGTAGCGTCGAGCGCGTCGCTCGTGCGCCAGCTCTCATAAATCTCCCGATAAGTCATAGCGTTGCCTCCTTATTTCGCGCCCTGCTACTTATGATACCCAGAGCGCTCTTGTATTTTAAAACCGCGGTATATCTGTTCTAACAGCATGACCCGCGCCAGATGGTGCGGGAAGGTCATGGCGGACATGGACAGGCGCTCAATGGCCGCCTCTTTGATGGAGTCGTGCAGCCCGAAGGAGCCGCCGATGCAGAAGACAAGGTGCTTTCCATCGCCGCCGCCCGCCTGCCGGGCGAGGAGCTGGGCAAATGCGGGGCTGGTACAGGCCGCTCCCTCCACGCACAGGGCGACTACTGCCGCCCGGTTTGGGAGTTTGGCGCGGATCACCTCCGCCTCTTTGAAAAGCGCACGCTCAACCAGGGCGGGGGAGGGGCGGTCAGGGAGCCGCTGTTCAGGGATTTCTGTGACGGTGAGGCGGCAATACGTGCCGAGCCGCTTCTGGTATTCCGCGCAGGCGGCGAGATAAAACGGCTCTTTGAGCTTCCCCACGCAGATCAGGTGAATACGCTGCATCAGACCGCGTAGAGGGGGCTCGCCGCCGACGCGGGGGCGACCGCGAGGGTCACACCGCGCTCGTCATCCACGCCAACGCCCCGCAGGGCGGCGGCGACGATTTCGTGCGCGAGGCGGGGAATGTTGTTCTGCTGCGAGAGGTGCGCGAGCAGGATGGTGCTGGCACCATCCTGCACACACGCGGCGGCAAGCGCTGCGCCCGCGTGGTTCGACAGGTGCCCCTCGTCACCCAAAATACGCGCCTGAAGAAAGGGCGGGTAGCCGCCGCCGCGTACCATGTCCTCGTCGTGATTTGTCTCCACCATGAGCAGATGGGAACCCGCGACGGCGGCGCGCACCGCGTCGCTCACGTAGCCAAGGTCGGTTGTGACTGCAGCTTTGCGTTTGCCGTCGGTAACGGTATAGCCGGTGGAGTCGGCAGCGTCGTGTGAGGTGGAGAAGGTCTCAAGATGAAGGCTGTCGATGCAAAAGGACGTGCCCGCAACAAACGGGCGGAGCACGTCATCTGGAAAGGCAATGCGATATGTAAGCGTGCGCGAGGTGCCGCGGCTGGCATAGACAGGCAATCGAAAGTGCTTTGTCAGTGTGGCAAGCCCCGCGATGTGGTCGCCGTGCTCATGGGTAATGAGCACGCCCGAAAGATCTCCGGGAGAGAGGCCCACCGTCTGGAGCGCCGTTGTAATGCGCCGGGCGGAGATGCCCGCGTCGATGAGAATATGGGTCTTGCCGTCGGTTACCAGCGTGCAGTTGCCCTTCGAGCCGCTGGCAAAAGTACATACTTGCAACATAATGGGTACTACCTCCCAACCGGTTAAATTCGGGCAAGCAATGTACGCTTACCCCACAGGGGGAGAGCTCCTGTTATCCCACGTGTGTTTGCTGCATGCTGTCGTCCGGCGTGACTACCACGCGGATATCGCCGCCCATGCCGGAGAGCTTGCGCACAATGTCCTCATAGCCGCGCTCAATGTGGTAGACACATTCAATTTCTGAGGTGCCCTGTGCGGCAAGGCCCGCAATGACCATCGCCGCGCCCGCGCGCAGGTCGCACGCCTGTACCCGCGCGCCGGTAAGCTTGGAAACGCCCTCTATAATTGCGATTTTGCCATCCACCTGAATCTGCGCGCCCATGCGGCGGAATTCGTCCACATAGCGGTAGCGGTTGTCCCACACGCCCTCGGTCAGGACGCTTGTCCCCTGTGCCATGCATAAAATGACCGCAATCTGCGGCTGCATATCCGTTGGAAAGCCGGGGTACGGCATGGTTTTCACATTCGTGCGGTAGAGTGCTCCGGTGCGGCGCACGAGTATGGCGTCGTCCTTCTCCTCCACCTCTGCTCCCATCTCCAGCAGCTTTGCCGTGATGCACTCCAGATGCTTGGGGATGACGTTTTTAATGAGAACCTCTCCGCCGCACGCGGCGACGGCAGCCATGTAGGTGCCCGCCTCAATCTGGTCGGGGATGATGGAATAGCAGCCGCCGACAAGCTTATCCACGCCGCGTATCTTGATGACATCGGTACCCGCGCCCATAATGTCCGCTCCCATGGAGTTGAGGAAGTTCGCGAGGTCCACCACATGCGGCTCCTTGGCGGCGTTTTCAATGATGGTCATGCCTTTTGCACGCGTGGCGGCGAGCATGATGTTGATGGTTGCACCCACCGAGACCATGTCCATGTAGATGGAAGCGCCCGTGAGGCGTCCGCCCTTTGCGCCCGCGTGGATGTATCCGCCCTGCACGTCGATGTCTGCGCCCATGGCGACAAAGCCCTTAATGTGTTGGTCGATGGGCCGCCCACCGAAGTCGCAGCCGCCCGGCGGGGGCACCTCCGCCTCACCGAAGCGGCCGAGCAGCGCGCCGATGAGGTAGTACGAGCCGCGCAGCTTGCGGGCTAAATCGTCCGGTACCATGGCATTGCGCACGTGGGTGCAGTCGATGTCCACCGTCGTGCGGTTGACGGCGCGCACCTCCGCGCCGATGGATTGCAATATATTTAAAATCAAAGTGACGTCACTGATTTGTGGCAAATTTTCAATGCGGCATACACCGTCCACCAAAAGAGCAGCCGGGATGATAGCGACCGCCGCGTTTTTTGCGCCGCTGATTTCGACCTCGCCATACAGGGGAGCGCCCCCCCGAATTACATATTTTGTCAAACCTGCACCCTCTATCTCTCAAATAACACATGAAATTGCCACCTGCAAAAGAGTATCTTATGTTAACGGCAATTCAAACATATATAGTATAGCACCAGCGCGGCATAAAATCAAAACAAAAATGCAATTTAAGGAATCTTTTCGCAGATGCGCACAAGATTATTCTAGCCAATCTGCTGCCGTTTATACATTCGCACTAAAATTGCAACAATATGCAGTTGGATTTCTGACGAAAATAGATAGATGGGCAGCATAAGTTGTCGCTGTCAGCGCCATTGATAAAATGCAGATAAAAAATATAGTTTTATAGCGGTCAGGGTACTGTCAACAGGTCCCTTGTTGTACGTTGTCTGGTTGACTATTGACAGTACCAACGTCGGTACTATCAGTAGTTTTTCGCAAATTAGTCTCTGGGTTGATGAAGTTCACCGACGAGAAGATCCTCAGAAAATCATAGAAGCGCTAGGCCGTGGGATGTTAATCAAGGATATAAGCAAAGCATATGGTGAAAGTGTATCTGCCGTTGACCGGTTGCTTCGACTTGAGCGCGAAAATGGCGATATCACGCCGAGGATGCAGCTCCGTGGGAGAAAACCATCGCTGAGCGGCTTGAGGAAATGAAGACGCTTATATTGTTAAACCCTGATATAATGGGCAGGGTGGATAAGGAAGCAGTTTTAAAGACGGCCAACAGATAGGAATGTATGATCTCAAGCAATGTTGCCGAGAAAAATTCCATTATTTTGACTACGCTTTTCTATTGTGATACGATACAAATATTATTACGAAGGAGGCGGTATTGGGTGAACCAGACTAGCTATAGTGCAATCATTTCTGACCAAACAGAGCGTGCATTATGGGAGGTCGGCAATGTAATTTCCTGTATTCCCCATAGCATTTGGGATGACGACTATTACGATATGCCTCTATGGAAGCATGTTTATCACATGTTGCACTCCCTGGACTTATGGTTCATCAATCCCAGGGATAAATACTTTGCAGAACCTCCAATTCATGAATTGGGTCTGAACAGCCTTGACGGAGTATCCTCAAAGCATCTTGACCGCACGGAGGTCATGACCTATTTTGAAGCTGTGCGGGACAAAATCATGTGCTATGTTGCTGGGTTGGACGACGAAGAACTAATGGAAATGCCCGTCGATTGTGAGTACACAAAATTCACACTGATCGTCGCACAATTTAGGCATCTTCATACGCATATGGGAATGATTATGGGATTCATTGTTGCCAAAACTGATCGTTGGCCCTACATCGTTGGGCTAGAAAATGAGATTCCTCCTGGAAGATTCGGTATATTTGATGAACGTTGAGGCTTAATATTTGCTTGTCAAGCTTGTCAAAATCTCATCCTAACTGTGAATCACAGCGTCTTTTGCATTTGTTTTTCAAGGTCGGAAAAACCTAGTTTCCGATACAGGGAAAGGCCGGCCTCTGTGTAGGTCAGCACAATTTTTTCTACGCCGGATTGCGCCAGTTCATCCAGAAGTAGCCGGAGCAATTTTTCGGCAAGTCCACGCCTCCGGTAAGCCGCTTTTGTAAAGACATTCCGAAGTTCTGCGATTTTCCCTAAAGGACAGTCAGGCAATGGGGGAATCTCATACAGACAGGCCATGCACGAACTCGCAATTTGCCCATTGTCTATCGCCAAAATGATGATTAAATCATCCCGATTAGTATGCGCTTCCAGATATGAGCGCGTTGCATCCCGAAAACCAGGGGCATCGCTATCC
>JAJBUC010000034.1:6486-6699 GCA_020860545.1 Oscillospiraceae bacterium
CAACCTCTACACGGTTATCTACGAGTACTGCGATATCCTCAGATTTTGCCCGTCTAAACTCCATAAAGCCCTCCTCGTTCATCGTCTCTCGTCCGGCTGCCGTGCAGCCGCAAAATGGCCGGTCGCGCCGCAGCGCGGCACGGCCATTTTGTGCGGGCGTAGGCCAAAAGCACCGCCGGGTACGGCGGGGCTTTTGCCTGCGGGCCGCTGCGC
>JAJBUC010000035.1 GCA_020860545.1 Oscillospiraceae bacterium
CCCGGTCGGGGCAGTCGAAGCTGCAGACGGCCCGGTCGGGGCAGTCGAAGCTGCACTGTTACAGTTTGCTCTCAGCACGGCAATCGTACTTAATGTATCCCCCAATTGCGAGAAAACAGCGGAAGCCAATGCCAATTCCGCATCGGAAAGCGAGCATGCAATGATATTGGCTAACGTATTGATGGCGGTTGTCATCTCTAAAGGGGACATATAATATCGCCTCCCATGTTTATAGTATGCGTCATTGGAAGGGCAATTACAGATTATCATATACCGTACAAGCAACAGGCACCGGCATCCCAATAGCGGGGTGCCGATGCCTGTTGATCGGTCAAGTTAAGAATTTGCCGGAAGGCACTTGCGGAAATGATATCCGTAGACAGAAAACGTGACTGCCGCCGGGAACAGCTCGCGCCGCTCAAAAAAGGACCACCACAGCAGCTTCCAATATTCCCTGTGTCCTTCGCTGGCGAAACCAAGCAGAAAGCATGCCCTGAGAAACGCTGTGATGTCAACCCATGTCAGTTTCTTCGCCTTATGCTTGTGCGGACGATAATTTTCTAGAAACACGCGCACACGTTTATAAAAGTTTTTCGGTGAATATATGGAATGCACCACGTCGCTGTAGCCTGATTGCAGCAGCTCTTTATCCATGACCGGCGTAAAGTTCATTTCGGAATCGGTGTTGTTTCCGGAAAAATCGTCTGTCAGCCGGTTTTCCGCCTTTAAGCGGTCATAGAGCTGTGTACCCGTCGGCGCGTTTAGCAGCCCCACCATTGCCGTGACAATACCGCTGTTTTGAATAAAGGAAACCATGTTCGAGAAGATGGAGGGCTTATCGTTGTCAAAGCCGAGAATAAAGCCGCCCTGCACCTGCATGCCATGCTGCTGGATCGTTTTCACGCATTCCATCAAATCACGCTGCACATTTTGCATCTTGTTGCATTCCGTGAGGCACTCCTTGTCCACGGTCTCAATGCCGATAAATACATTGTCAAATCCGGCTTCCGCCATGAGATTCATGAGCTCCTCGTCATCGGCGAGGTTAATGGATGCCTCCGTAAAGAAGGTAAATGGGTAATTTCTAGCGCGTGTCCACTCGATTAAGGCGGGCAAGACCTCTGCCTTGAGCTTCTTTTTGTTTCCGATAAAGTTATCGTCCACAAAGAAGACCGCATTGCGCCAGCCCAGAGCGTAGATTGCGTCCAGCTCCTCAATGATCTGCTCTGTTGTCTTCGTTCTGGGCGCATGGCCAAACAGAGAGACCACATTACAGAAATCACAATTGAATGGGCAACCCCTTGAGTATTGCACACTGAGCATGGCATACTGCTTCAAATCAAGCAAATCCCACTCCGGTATAGGTGTCAGAGAAAGGTCCGGATATTCTTCCCAGCCATAGATGTGCTTTGGAGTACCGTTTTTCAGATCTTCAATAAATTTGGGGATACAGACCTCGCCCTCATATAAAAGCAAATGGTCTATATCATCATACTGCTCCGGCTCAATGGAGAACAGCGGCCCGCCTGCTACAATCTTTTTGCCATGTGCCTTGCAGCGGTCAATCACCTGCCGGGTGGAGTCCTTTTGGATATTCATGGCGCTGATGAAAACCATGTCCGCCCACTGGATATCACGATCCTTCAGATTCTCTGTGTTCATGTCGACCAGTTTCCGGTTCCATTCCCGTGGCAGCATAGAGGCAACAGTCAAGATCCCCAGTGGGGGGAGGTTGGACTTTTTATGGATAAATTTTAAGGCGTACTTAAAGCTCCAAAACGTTGCAGGGTGCCGGGGATAAACCAATAAGATGTTCATGTTGTTCACACATCCTCCGCGATAAATTATTTATTACTCTACATTGTACATAATATTCAGGAATATAGCAAGGTATAAGATGTGTCATTTCTTGTTCCAAATTGCACAAAAAGAACGGATCGGCGCATCAAACTTCAATCAATTTTCACCATTATATCGATAATGCGTATTTAAATCAACAGGTTTATACTCTCTGGTAATTGTGGTGAAAATGAAAGCTAGAGCAGGTTGGCCGCAAGATCATAGAATGAAATGGAGTATTCCCTGTCGCGCAGGGGAACCACCATCCTATATTTCTTGGGGAGAAAGACATGAAAACAGAATTCCCGCTTAGTATGCTGCAAGTTGGGCAGTGCGCGTATGTGCAGCGGGTGGAGGCGGAACCGGCTATGAGCCGCCGCCTCTTTGACCTCGGGCTGGTACACGGTACCCGCGTAGCGTGTGTGCTGCGCAACACCGCGGGGGACCTTGCGGCCTACTCCGTGCGCGGTGCGGTCATCGCGCTGCGCCGCGTGAATACCGCGGGCATTATTGTGTCTGTGTAATGCACATGCAGATTCTGCCGTCCGTTTTTGACGGAATACATCAGGACAACTTGCAAATGAATTTACAACACAACAGGACAAAACAGATAAAATCAGGAGAGTGAAAGCTTTATTTTTCTGCCATGTGACAAAAATGCAGGATCAAAGTTGACAAGTTGCATAATCGATGTTAGACTGTATCCAGAAGCAAAGGTGCTCAATTTACCCGAGGAAGGGTGAGTTGAGCACCTTTGTGTATTTTGTGGGGAGGAATCGGAAATGTATTCAGCAGTAGACACAATCTGGGTTCTGGTGGGCGCGGCGCTTGTCTTTTTCATGCAGGCGGGCTTTGCCCTGTGCGAGGCGGGCTTTACACGCTCCAAAAACACGGGCAATATCATCATGAAAAACCTGATGGACTTCAGCATCGGCACGCCTGTCTTCTGGATCATCGGCTTTGGCCTGATGTTTGGGGGGGCAAGTGGATTCATCGGCGGGCTGGACCTCTTCTCACTGGGCGATTACCCCGCAAGTTTGCCGGCGGGCGTGCCCATCTTCGCTTATTTTATTGTTCATACCGTCTTCTGCGCGACGGCCTCGACCATTGTGGCCGGCGCAATGGCGGAACGGACCAAATTCAGCTCCTCTTGCCTCTATTCTCTCGGGCTAGCGGCGGTGGTGTAGCCCATTTCAGGACACTGGATCTGGGGCGGCGGCTGGCTTGCCGGGATGGGATTTCATGATTTTGCTGGTTCTACAGCGGTACATCTGTGCGGCGGCGTGGCGGCGCTGGTCGGCGCGAAGATTCTCGGCCCGCGTATCGGGAAATACGGCAAGGACGGCAAGCCGCGCGCGATTTTGGGTCATAATCTCGCCCTCGGCGCGTTGGGGGTATTTATCCTCTGGTTCTGCTGGTTTGGCTTTAACGGCGCGTCCACGGTTTCGATGACAGGTGACAGCACAATTTTTGCCGCCGGCTCCATTTTCTTTAACACCAATCTCGCAGCCGCGGCCGCAGCGCTCTGCACCATGATTTTCACCTGGCTGCGCTACGGAAAGCCGGATGTTGCCATGTCCCTTAACGGTGCGCTGGCGGGACTGGTTGCCATCACCGCCGGGTGCGATCTGGTTTCCCCCGTCGGTGCCGCGATCATTGGAATCTGCGCCGGTATTGTATTGCCGCTCTCGGTGGAGCTTTTTGATAAGGTGTTCAAGATTGACGATCCGGTCGGTGCCATTTCCATCCACGGGGTGTGCGGTGCGATGGGTACGCTGATGGTGGGCCTGCTCGCAACGGATGGCGGCCTTTTCTATGGCGGCGGCGCGTCCTTCCTGGGCATACAGTGTGTCGGCGTGGTAGCGGAGGTTGTCTGGGTGGCGGTCATCATGACCATCGTGTTTCAGATTGTCAAGCATACCATTGGTCTGCGCGTCTCTCCGGCGGAGGAGCTGGAGGGGCTGGACATCCATGAGCACGGCCTGCCCTCTGCCTATCCGGATTTTGTTATGGCGACCACGATGACCAAGGTGGAGGACGGCATGGAGGAGATGCCCGCACCCGCGCCAAACGGGGCGCATATCGACGTGGCGGTACCGGTGCAGGTGGTCTCAGAGCCGTCCCGTGTCGCGGCCTCCGACGTGAAGCTCACCAAGGTGACCATTATCTGCAACCAGGCGCGCTTTGAGGATTTACAAGTGGCGATGAACGCCATTGGCGTGAGTGGTATGACGGTGACGCAGGTGCTTGGCTGCGGCATCCAAAAGGGCAGAACCGAGTATTACCGCGGTGTTGCGCTTTCTATGAACCTGCTACCGAAAATCCAGGTGGATGTCGTTGTGTGTAAGGTGCCGGTCTCCGAAGTTGTGGAGACTGCGCGTAAGACACTCTATACCGGCAACATCGGTGACGGCAAGATATTTGTATACGATGTGGAAAATGTCATCAAAATCCGTACAGGCGAGCAGGGGATGGAGGCCATGCAGGGTATAGAATAACGATTTTCCTACTTTACAAACGCCGTATTACCTGCTACAATAATTGAGCTTGGGCGCAAACAGGAAGCTTTGTGCGTAGTGGGTATGCGGCCGTAGTTCAATGGATAGAGCGTCAGATTCCGGTTCTGAATGTTGGGGGTTCGAGTCCCTTCGGCCGTACCAATGAAAAAGCCCTGAAATCGTTGCAATTGCAATGGCTTCAGGGCTTTTGATTTTTTGGGAAAGGGCTGATGCTTACCGCAAAAAGCAGCAAAAACACGCATTTGGGTGTGTTACAAATCAGAGAGGCCGCCAGTTATTTGGCGAATTTTTATGCGTATAGATGTTTGCTGTTACGTTGATGTCGCTGTGCCCCATTAACGTCTTGCGCGTACTCATAGCCTCCGTGACGGTCAAAGTAATCGCTGTTCACATCGAATACCAGTTCATCAACAATTTTCGGGTCTTTGCCAAGGCCCCGTGTGCTGATAACCCCATCGGCCAGCAGCTTGTCAAAGGCTTCTGTATAGCTGCCCTCGCACGTTTTGTAATGGACGTTGAGAGCGGAGCGGGCGGGGTCAATATCCCCATTGCCGTAGCTTTGGTTGTGTCGCTCATTGTGGCGGTATCTATCGCCAAGATTTCCCCGGCGGTTGGCGGCGTTGCGGACAACGCACCTATCTGTTTTTGCCATGTGTCGGCCTCCTTTCCAGAGCAAGGCTGCAAGGC
This sequence comes from Oscillospiraceae bacterium, assembly GCA_020860545.1. Lineage (GTDB taxonomy): Bacteria > Bacillota > Clostridia > Oscillospirales > Oscillospiraceae > JAJQEJ01. Next base: position 5,046 of record JAJBUC010000035.1, read on the forward strand.
TGCAAGGCTGCAACACTGCAACCCTATAGAGATTGCAGCCTTGCCCCGTGCAGTGTTGCCCTTTGCCTTGTGCGTCAAGACTGCAAAAGCAAGGCTGCAAAAGTCGTACCGTGCAGCCGTGCAGCCTTGCAGTGTTCCCCATCAATCCAGCGCCCCAAACCACTTGTCCTGCCGCTTGAAAGAGCGAACGCCCAGCGCGGATTTTGCCTTGCGGATTGTCCGCTCGGCTATGCCGTTGGCGGCGGCTTTTTCAAAGAGCGCGGCGGCTGGCTGTTCCCCCTCAGCAAGTTCCGATTGCAGGAACGCAGCGGCCCGGTCATAGGCGCTGTCAGGCTCGGCGGTGAAGCCGCCAAGCAGTTCATCAATGGTGACGCTATGCTTGCCGATCCAGCGGAACCCGGCCTCCGGGTCAAGTTCAAAGGCGATGGCCCCGCCCTCCGGCGCAAGGTTGGATTTTCCGTGCGCAAAGGCCCGCACCGTTGGCTGGCCCTTTACCCGGCCCAGTGTCAGGACGCTTCGGGCGGCGGCGAAAATATCGACGCTCCCAAGCCCCCGGTATTGGTTCTTGCCGCCGCCCTTGTTCAGATGGCCGACAATCACCACGGCGCAGCCCGTGCGCTCTGCTACGGCCCCTATGCAATAAGAGCTTGACTTTTTTAGCTTGGCATACTATAATAGCCACAAATGTTAAATTTACCGCCGGGTAAACGTCTTATTACCATTCCGTTAGGCCATAGGAGGAATGGGATAAAGGCGTTTTATTTTTTGTGAATTTGTGAAAGAGGTGTAATATGTTTCGAGAAATGCGACGCAAAAAACAAGCCTTATCCACGGAGGAGTGTATTGCCTGTTTAGATAGTGGAACCTCCGGCGTACTCGCCGTATCTGGAGATAATGATTATCCTTATGCTGTCCCCCTCAGCTATGTATACCATGATGGCAGGATTATTTTTCACGGTGCAAAATCGGGTCACAAACTGGACGCTATCGCAAGGAATGAAAAGGCTTCATTTTGTGTAATCCAACAAGACCATGTCGTACCAGAAAAGTATACGACTTATTTCAGAAGTGTAATTGCCTTTGGGAAAATGCATATTTTAGAGGGCGAAAGCGAAAAAGGAATTGCCATTGAAATACTTGCTGCAAAATATTCCCCGAATGACGAGGAAGGCCGGTTAAAGGAAATCGACCGAGAGTTTAATATCCTATGTATGTTTGAATTAACCATTGAACATATGACGGGTAAGGAAGCCATTGAATTGGTAAAAGAAAAACACGCAAGTACAGGAGGAGTATAATTATCCTGTAAATTCATTATATTTTTAATGATTAGCCTGCCGGGGTTTCA
>JAJBUC010000153.1 GCA_020860545.1 Oscillospiraceae bacterium
GATTAGAGGCTTTGGAGGACCCATATTCAGGTGTGGGAAATGCTACAAAAAGCCGACGGGGAAAATCGCGGACAAATGCAAATAGTGAGCGTTGACGAGTTGTTACCTGATGATCACCTGCTGCGCAAGATGGAGGCCGTCATAGACTGGAGCTTCATCTATCCTCTGGTGGATGAGAAATATAGTGCTGACACAGGCCGCCCAAGCCTTGAGCCTGTTGCATTGGTCAAAATGGCGGTCATCCAGTACATGTTCGGAATCCGAAGCATGCGGCAGACGGTAAAGGAAATCGAGGTCAACAATGCCTACCGCTGGTTTCTGTGACTGGATCTGCTGGATTCGGTACCGCATTTCACGACCTTTGGGAAGAATTATCACCGACGCTTTGTAGACAGCGATCCATTCGAGCGGATATTCACCCACGTTTTGGAGTAATGCATGAATCTGAAAAAACTGGCCAATTGGGCATAGAAAACACCTGCTTTTTTCAGAGTTTGGTCGGATACTTCCCATTTATTCTCTACCCTGAAACGGATCTGCTTTGCGGGCACCGGTGCTTGACGCAGTAATGCCCGATTTGTCTTCAGGCTGAACATCACATAATGCGTAATACGAATTATGTAATGTTTTTGTTTTACAGCAATAATCTTAAGCCCTTCAGCACTTTCTCATGCTTTGCGCCGCACTCCATGGTGGAAATCCCCATGGTGTTGATATTGCTGTGCCCAAGTACATCTGCCAGCTTTCCCTTTGCTTTTCTAGAAATAATAAAAAGGGAGAATATGCAGCATTCGCCGACATTCTCCCTTTAAAGGTAAAAGGAGGCTGTACCAAAACCTACATTTTGATACAGCCCCGATCAGATCTCATTATTTTACGCCGACACTGCAGGATGCACAGGAGTCACAGCCTGCGGAGGGGTGCTTCAGCTCCCAGAGCTCTTCCGCAACAGGCTTCCAGTTCTCTGCGTATTCCTTACACTTTCCGCACAGATGCTCCACGCTCTCGGGCGACTCCGGATCGGTAGACTTTGCGCCGGTTCTGTTGACCATTTCAACCAGAAGATCCGGATTTTCCAGCATCGGGCAGGGCCGCAGATGGTTATCGTTAAAGGGCTGGCCGTCGTGATATGCCATAAAGAGCGGGGACTGGAGGCATTCGAGCAGCGTCTTCTCACGAATATTGGAGTCGGAATAATGGATGAAAACACAGGGATCAACGTCACCGTTGGCGTTGATGTGCAGATAGCGGCGTCCGCCTGCAATACATCCGCCGACATACTCGCCGTCGTTCTGGAAGTCCATGGCGAAGATTTCTTTGGTGGCGCGGTACTCACGTACCTTCGCATACATCGTTGCGCGCTGCTCGGGCGTGAGAAGCAGCTCAGTCGCTGCTTTGTTGCCCACGGGCATATAGTGGAAGTACCAGACAAAGTATGCGCCCAGCTCAATCATCTGGTCATAGAATTCCTCGCTGATGACATCCTGATAGTTCTTGCTGGTGTAGCAGACAGAGATGCCGAAGGGCAGATGATGGTCGCGCAGCAGGCGCATTGCGTTTGTGACCTTCTGGTATACACCGTCGCCGCGGCGGAAGTCATTTGCCTCCTCAAAGCCCTCCAGGCTGATCGCCGGGACGAAGTTGCGCACGCGGAGCAGATCCTGCGCGAACTGCTCGTCAATGAGCGTAGCGTTCGTAAAGCAGAGGAACGCACAATCGTTGTGCTTTTCACACAGCTTGATGAGATCCGACTTGCGCACAAGCGGCTCACCGCCGGTGTATACATACATATACACACCCAGCTCCTTGCCCTGCGTAATGATGCTGTCAATCTCGTCAAAGGTCAAATTGAGCTTATTGCCGTATTCGCCCGCCCAGCAACCTTTACACTTGAGGTTACAGGCCGAGGTGGGGTCGAGCAGGATCGTCCAGGGGATATTGCAGTTATACTTCTTACGGTTTTCATCCTGCTTCTCCCAGCTGATCAGGTTGGCATTGACAAAGAAGTTGCTGAAAAATGTTTTGAGCACATCGGGGTCTGTATGCGTCCACACACGCTCAATGAGCTTATACCAGTGGTTGTCATGATCCTTTACCACCTCGTGGAACATGTTCCTCTGCCTGGGGAAGAGCTTTTCGCCTGCAAATTTATCGACAATGTCCAGAACCTTGTCGATGTTATTCATCGGGTCTTTATCCAGATAATCAAATACTTTTTCAAAGCCGAATCGTTTAATACTGTCAGGAATTTTCATAGTAATGGATTCCCCTTTCAACACCACATTTATCTATTTTGTGTTATTACTATAACACTCTCTTGTTCTAATTGAAAATAGACAAATCTCTCCCTGTGTACAAACTCTGTAAAATTACGGATAATCAGCACAAAAAAAGTAGACATAATTGATTCTGATCTCGTATTATGTCAATTGCACACCCCCGCTGTCTCAGCCGCATCCGCCGCCTGCCGTAGGGGTATCGTCTTCAGCCGGCGCGAGACTGTTTTCTGTGTGAATCCCAAGGATAACAATTTCTAAATTCTGCTTTTTTGCCTGCGTAATGGTATACATCGTCCCGCCGAGCATCCCGTCATAAACGGCGATGAGTATGGAAGAGCGGCGGAGCATATAGCGGTTGCGGCGCAGCATGCAGTCTTTGTCATAGCGGCGCTGGATCATCGTTTCATAATCACAGGCCTGTACGAGAGAAAAATAGCGGTTGCGCTCCGCCTCACTCCAATGTGCCGCCTGCTCTTCACAGGGAATCACCGCCTCGAGCTCCACATCCGGATAGTTCGCGCGCAGGGCAAGCACGGCATCACAAAAATACATATCCGCCCCCCGCGCCATTCCGCATAGAAAGCGGCGTATCCCTTTTTCATGATACACATGCTCAAGCTGCTTTGCCATTTCCTCTTTTAACGCAATGCAGCGCGGATCACTCTCATTACATTTCCACGGCAGCTTTTCGGGCCTGTGCCCGGTAAAACAGCAGGTCTGATCTTTATCCATAATATCCCATCTCTTTTCTTTCGGTTCAGAACTATTGCAGAACTATTGTATTACAAAAGCAGTATGAAGTCAACATTACTAGAACATTAGTTTTTTCGCAAAAGGATTGACGGCGACAAAAATAGCCGCGCAGCCTATACCGACAGAAATACAGGCCGCGCGGTATATTTAATTAGCCTTCCCCGCCGTTCATCAAAAGATACATGACCGCCTTTTGCGCATGGAGACGGTTTTCCGCTTCGTCAAATATCTCCTGTGCGTGCGCTTCAAATACCTCAGCGGTAATCTCCTCACCCCGGTGGGCGGGCAGGCAGTGCTGTACCATCGCGCCGGGGTTTGCCAGCCGCATCAGCGCATCGCTCACCTGAAAGCCCGCAAACGCGGCGCGGCGCTTCTGCGCCTCCTCCTCCTGTCCCATGGAGGCCCAGACGTCGGTAATCACCACATCGGCCTGCCGCGCCGCCTCCTCCGGTGTACGCACAAGGGAGAAGTTCTTCGCGCATCCCTTAGATTGGGCAAAGTCCAGCACGCGCTGATCCGGGTCATACCCCTCGGGGCAGGCTACGGAGACCTCCATACCACACTTGAGCCCGCCGACAATCAGGGAGTTTGCCATATTGTTCCCATCCCCGATAAAGCAGAGTTTTAAGCCCTCGAGCCGGGTCATGCGCTCCCGGATGGTCATGAGATCGGCGAGCACCTGACAGGGGTGGGCAAAGTCGGTCAGGCCGTTGATCACCGGGATATCTGCGTATTGCGCGAGCTGCTCCACCTCCTCCTGCGCGAAGGTGCGGATCATAATGCCGTCGCAATAGCGGGAGAGCACGCGGGCGGTATCCTCAATCGGCTCGCCGCGCCCGATCTGGCTCTCCTTGCCCGAAAGGAAAATCGGGTGTCCGCCGAGCTGGTACATCCCCGCTTCAAAGGAAACGCGGGTGCGGGTGGAGTTCTTCTCAAAAATCATCGCGAGCGTCTTGCCCTGCAGATAGTTATGCGGAAGCCCGTGCTTTTGGTTATACTTCATCTGGTCGCCGACGTTGAGAATTTTCTCAATGTCCTCCCTGGTGAGGTCGAGCAGCTTGAGCAGATCTTTTTTCATCCGAAAACCCATCCTTTCACGGTACGTTGGAGAGCGTATCATATAAAATTGACAGCCCTTTTTCTATCTCCGCCATCGTAATGGTGAGCGGCGGCAGCAGGCGCAGCGCCTGCCCGGCGGTGAGCACCAGCAGCCCGTTTGCCGCGAGCAGGGCCGCAAGCTCCTTGTTGGTCTTGTTGCCCTGTACCTCAATGCCGATCATCAGGCCCATGCCGCGTGTCGCGCCGAGACACGGCAGGTTCATCCCCTCAATCCGCTTGCGGATATAGTCCCCCTTGTCGGCGACCGCCGCGAGCGCAGGCTCGCCCAGCTGGTCAAGCACCTCGAGTGCCGCGGCGGCGCAGATGGGGTTGCCGCCGAAGGTGGTGGCGTGGGTACCGGGGGTAAGCACCGCCCGGCAGCGCTCGTTTGCCATAAAGCCCCCAAGCGGCAGACCGCCCGCAATTCCTTTGGCAAAGGAAACCGCATCCGGAATGATGCCGTATTGCTGGAAGGCAAAGAGGGAGCCCGTCCGCCCAACGCCTGTCTGCACCTCATCGACCAGCAGCAGCCAGTCCCGCTCCGCGCAGAGCACCGCGAGCGCGTGGACAAAGTCCTGTTCCATCGGCAGTACGCCGCCCTCGCCCTGCACCAGCTCCAGCATCACGGCGCAAACGTCATGCCCGGCGACCGCCTTCACACTGTCGATGGTCGCGCTTTCGGCAATACGGAAGCCGTCCGGAAAGGGGAAAAAGTAGTTGTGAAAGACCTCCTGCCCCGTTGCCGCGAGCGTTGCCGCCGTCCGGCCGTGGAACGAGTTTTGGAGTGTCAGCACCGTGCCGCGCCCCTTGCCGTATTTATCAAAGGAATATTTGCGCGCGAGCTTGATCATACCCTCATTGGCCTCCGCGCCGGAATTGGAGAAGAAGACATTTGCCATATCGCTGCGCGTGCAAAGCACTTGCGCAAGCGCAACGCACGGCTCGGTGTAGTAGAGGTTCGAAATATGCCCCAGCTTTTGCGCCTGCTCCGTGATCGCCTCCACCCACTTTGCGTTGCCGTAGCCGATGGAATTGACCCCGATGCCTGCGGTAAAATCGAGATACGCCCGACCGGCGTGGTCGTAGAGCACCGCCCCCTCGCCGTGGTCAATATCAATATCAAAGCGTCCGTAGGTCTGCATGACGTACTGACCTTCCGTATACTTGAGTTCTTCGTGTGTCATGGTTCCCCTTCTTTCTTGTTTATAACAGCATGGTGCCGATGCCCTCGTCGGAGAGCATCTCAATCAGGATCGAGTGTGGTATGCGCCCGTCGAGAATGTGGGTGCGCTTGACACCGGAGCGCACCGCCTCCACGCAGCAGTCCACCTTTGGAATCATACCGCCCGAAATAATCCCCTGCCGCACCAGCGCCGGCACCTCCGAGCAGTGCACCACATGGATCAGGGAACCCTCGTCGTCCCGGTCGCGCAGCAGGCCGCGGATATCGGTCAGCAGCAACAGCTTCTCCGCGCTAAGGGCCACGGCGATTTTAGCGGCGGCGGTATCGGCATTAATATTGTAAGAGGTCTCTGCGTCAACCCCCTGCGCAATGGTCGCAATCACGGGGATAAAACCGCTGTTGAGGCAGTTTTCAATCGGCGCGGGATTCACCCCCGTCACCGCGCCGACCAGCCCGTATTTCTCATTCAGCTTCACCGCCGTAAGCATCGCGCCGTCCAGCCCGCAGAGCCCGATCGCCTTGCCGCCCATACGGTTGAGCGTGGAGACCAGATTTTTGTTGATCTTTCCGCACAAAACCTGCTGCACCAGCTCCATGGTCTCCTCATCGGTATAGCGCAGGCCGTCGACAAACACGGACTCCTTCCCCACACGCCGGAGCATGTCGGAGATCTCCGGCCCGCCGCCGTGCACCACCACAACCCGGATACCCACCAGCGAGAGGAGGATCATGTCGCTCATGACCGCCGCGCGCAATTCCTCTGAAATCATCGCGTTGCCGCCGTATTTGATCACAACCGTTTTCCCCGCGTATTTCTGGATGTAGGGCAGCGCTTCCGCCAGGACGGTGGCGCGGTCGATATGGGAGTAAGACATTTCAGACATCTCCGGACTCCTTTCACTATGACAATACGATGCTTCGTATCAGGTTCTGTAATCCCCGTTGATCTTCACATAGTCGTATGTGAGGTCGCAGCCCCAGCAGGAGGCCTCCTGCTCCCCCTCGTTGAGATTGATGTCTATGAAAATCTCCCGCTCGGAGAGGATGCGCTTTGCCGCAT
>JAJBUC010000144.1 GCA_020860545.1 Oscillospiraceae bacterium
GTTTCACTGATACTGTCGCTTCTTCCGTTGTCTGCGGCGGCAGTCTCCGCAACGGATTTTGAAGACATCACAACGGAGCATTGGGCATACGAGTATGTGGAGGACGTCACGTCTCACGGGTGGTTTCTTGGGACAAGCGCGTCAACCTTTTCGCCGGACTCCCTGATGACCCGAGGGATGTTTGTCACTGCTCTGGTGCGGTACGGGAATGCCACCCTGGACAACAACGCCGAAACTGCGTTTACGGATGTACCGGCGGGACAGTATTACACGGGGGCGGTTGCATGGGGCGTCTCAAGAGGACTCATTTCCGGTCAGTTGGATAGCGTATTCGGCACACACGACCCTATCACGCGGGAGGATATGGTTCTGATTGTCATCCGCATGGTCGATTATCTGGAGATTAACCTCCCGTATGATGTGGAATGGAAGGACTTCACAGATACCGCATTGATCAGCGATTATGCGGAAAGCGCGCTGTCACGGTCAATCCGGTCGGGCATCATCTTAGGCTATGAGGATGGAAGCGTCCGCCCGCAGGGTGCGTCTACCAGAGCGGAGGTTGCGGCGGTGCTTTCCCGTATTCGCGATATGATCGGCGAAATTAATGATGCCGATACGCCTACCACTGCTTATTACACGGTCACGTTTGATCCGCAAAATGGTAAAGACGTCACGGAAGTCTCTGTTGTAAGCGGCGCAGTCGTCGCAAAGCCGTCGAATCCAATCCGCTCCGGGTACTCCTTTCGCGGTTGGTACACAGCAGAGAGCGGCGGGAAAAAATATGACTTTACAGAGAAGGTGACGGAAAATCTGACGCTGTATGGCCAATGGTCTAAGACGAGCAGCGGCGGGAGCTCCGGCGGGAGCTCCGGCAGCGGCGGCGACAATTCTGGAGGAGGCACGTCGACGGAGGAAACGGCTACGATCATCTATCATGCCAATGGCGCTGCGGGTGAAGATTACACCGATACGGTGACGGTGAACACAGCGTATACCATCAAGTCGCTGGAAGAGGCGGGCTTTACGGCGCCTGCGGGGTATGCACTGAGCAAGTGGTGTACCACGGCTGATATGTCCTCAGGTATTTTCTATGAAGTTGGCGCGAATATTACCTTTACGCAAAGTGAAACGATTGAATTATATGCGTCTTGGGACTATGTTGGAGTTTACTATACGGTAACATACGATGCCAATAGCGGACAGGGCGGCACAGCGGCAGCGGGCATCATACCCGGGAGCGGGCACACCGTTTACAGCGATACCGAAGCCGGAGTCTCGCTGGTGGATTGGGCATTTATCAGCTGGAATACGAGTGCGGACGGTTCCGGGACAAGCTACCAGCCCGGCGAGATGCTGACGGTCACAGGTGATATTACGCTTTACGCACAATGGGACTATGCCATGGTGCACTATTATTCTGTGACCTATCTTGGATTCAACGGAGTTGGCGGCGGTACAGAGGATTATCCGAGCGGGACTACGTATACGATAAAAGATCCAATCGAAATGGGGATTATGGTTGACCCGTTTACATTCCAGTATTGGCAAGACTTGAATACAGGTATGATGTATTACGTAGGGGAGCAGGTAGTACTGGCAGCCAATATGATGCTGTCACCTATTGCGTGGTAAGCGGTTTTCCATCAGGGCAACAGCATTTACTTTTAGAGGTACGATGGATATGGTAAGATAAGCAAGGGTGAATCAGGATGGAAATAGAGAGACTGAAAGAAGAACTAGAAGAAGTGAGCGACCCGCGACGGCAGTGGGGCAATAAACGGCACAAGCTTGAAGATATTCTAATCATTGGGCTATGCTCCGTGATATGCTGCGGAGAAGATTTTGTAGATATGGAAGAATTCGGGTTAGATCGGCGTGAATGGTTACAAGCGTTTTTGGAATTGCCAAACGGGATACCAGACAGCGACACCTTTCGGCGGGTATTTGAACGGCTGGACAGCGGCGAATTGGCAAAAAGTCTGAACAACTGGCTGGCAGTGGAAGAGAAGAGCGGTGGCCGGAGTATAAATATTGATGGCAAAACCATTCGCGGCAGTGGAAACGGTACGCATAAAGCGTATCATGTAGTGAGCGCATGGGTACAGGAAAATCAAATTTCCCTAGGTGAACTTGCTGTACAGGAAAAAAGCAATGAAATTACCGTGATACCGGAGTTGCTGGATTTGGTGGATATTGCAGGGGATATTGTCACGATAGATGCAATGGGCTGTCAAACGGATATTGCGGCAAAAATCCGTGAAAAAGAAGCGGATTACGTTCTTTCCTTAAAGGATAATCACCCCACGTTGTACGATGAGGTCAAGGAGTACTTTGACTGGCTTGAAAAAGAACGTCCAGTTGCCGAGAAATACGAGGTTTGGAAGAGTGGCACCGAAAAAGGGCATGGAAGAATTGAGAAGAGGGAGATCACGGTGGCTTCCGCAGCGTGGATTGAAGATAAAGCCCGATGGACAGATATCTGCACAATTGTCCGTTGCCGCGCTTCCCGGACAGTAAATGGAGGGGAAGCTATCTCTAACCGCTACTATATCAGTAGCTTTGATACCAGCGCAGAGTCGTTTGGCGCAATCATCCGTGGCCATTGGTCTATTGAAAATCAACTCCATTGGCTTTTAGATGTGGTCTTCCGCGAAGATGCTGCCAAAGCCAGAAAAGACTATGCTCCGTTGAATATGAACGTTCTTAGAAAGATTGCCATGACCTTGCTCAAATCCGCTCATTCGGATAAGAAGCTCAGCTTCCGTAAAAAAATGCTCAAAGCTTCCCGCAATCCCAGATTCCTCGCCTCTGTTCTGATTCAAAAGTAAATGCTGTTGCCCTGGTTTTCCATTCTTCGACTGGACTTTTGATGCTCTTTCGGATACAATAGAAAGCAAAGGAAAAAGAATGCAGCTGCAGGTGAGGAACGGGTTATGGATCAAATGACGGAACTGCTTGCGCGGGAGCTCGACTGCCGCGTGGAATATGTGGATAACGTGGTCGCGCTTTTGGACGAGGGGTGCACCGTCCCCTTTATCGCCCGCTACCGCAAGGAGATGCACGGGACGATGGACGACCAGACCATCCGGAAACTGGCTGACCGCCTGCAATACCTGCGCAATCTGGAGAAGCGGCGCGCGGAAGTGATGCACGCCGTTGAGGGGCAGGGCAAGCTGACCGGGGCGCTTGCCGCCGCGCTTGCCGCCGCCGCCACCCTTGCGGAGGTGGAAGATCTCTACCGCCCGTATAAGCAGAAGCGCCGCACCCGCGCGACAGTTGCCCGCGAAAAGGGGCTGGAGCCGCTTGCCCAGATGCTCTTTGACCAGAAAAAGGACTGCCCTGCGCCGATGATGGCGGCGCAGGGCTTTCTGGATGCGGACAAGGGCGTGGAGACGGCGGAGGATGCCCTTGCGGGCGCGTCGGACATCATCGCCGAGTGGATTTCGGACGACGCGGCGTTGCGCAAGCAGCTGCGCGCGCTGTGGTGGAGCAAGGGGGTGCTGCGCTCGGCCGCGGCGGAGAAGGAGCCGGAGGATAGCGTGTACCGCCTCTACTACGATTTCCGCACCCCCGTCTGCCGCGCGCAGGGGCATCAGGTGCTGGCCATCAACCGTGGCGAGCGGGAGGAGATTTTAAAGGCCGGTGTGGCGGCGGACAGGGAGGCGGCGCTGGTGCTTGTGCGCCGCGCGGTGCTGGTGCCCGGCGCGCCGTCCATGGCCTTTGTGCGCGGCGCGGCGGACGACGCCTATGACCGGCTCATCGCCCCGTCGCTGGAGCGGGAGACCCGCGCGCGCCTGACCGAACGGGCGTCGGAGGGGGCCATTGAGATGTTCGCCTTGAACTTAAAGCCCCTGCTCATGCAGCCGCCGGTCAAGGGGAAGGTGACCATCGGCCTCGACCCCGGCTACCGTACGGGCTGCAAGGTGGCTGTGGTGGATGGGACAGGCAAGGTGCTCGACACCGGCGTCATCTACCCCACGCACGGCGAGCGGGGGAAGAGCGAGGCGATTGCGGCGCTCAAAAAACTGATTCAAAAGCACGGCGCGGAGCACATCGCCATCGGCAACGGCACCGCGTCGAAGGAGACCGAGATGATGACCGCCGCGCTGCTGCGCGATACGCCGGGCGTGACTTACATGGTGGTGAGCGAGGCGGGGGCGTCGGTGTATTCGGCGTCCAAGCTCGGCGCGGAGGAGTTCCCGGAATACGACGTCAGCCTGCGCAGCGCGGTGTCCATCGCGCGGCGGCTGCAGGACCCGCTCGCCGAGCTTGTGAAGATCGACCCGCAATCCATCGGCGTCGGGCAGTACCAGCACGACATGCCGCAGGCGCGGCTTGACGAGACCCTCTCCGGCGTGGTGGAGGACTGCGTCAATGCGGTGGGGGCGGATTTGAATACCGCCTCCGCGCCCCTGCTCGCGCGGGTCTCCGGGCTGAGTGCGGGCATTGCGAAAAATGTGGTGTCCTACCGGGAGGAAAACGGCGCGTTTACCACGCGCAAGCAGCTGCTCAAGGTGCCGAAGCTGGGGCCGAAGGCGTTTGAGCAGTGCGCCGGGTTTTTGCGGGTGCCGGAATCGAAGCAGGTGCTCGACAATACCGGCGTCCACCCGGAGAGCTATGAGGCGGCAGGACGGCTCCTGAACCTGTGCGGTTATACCGTCGAGGATGTACGGGCGGGGACGCTCTCGGAGCTGACCGCGCGCATCGGGGAGCGCGGGGAGGCGGCGGTCGCCGCGCAGTGCGGGATCGGCGTCCCCACCCTGCGCGATGTGGCAAAGGAGCTCATGAAGCCGGGACGGGACCCGCGCGAGGAGCTGCCCCCGCCCCTCCTGCGCACCGACGTCATGGACATGAAGGATTTGAAGCCGGGCATGGAGCTCACCGGAACGGTGCGCAACGTCATTGATTTCGGCGTCTTTGTGGACATCGGCGTCCACCAGGACGGGCTGGTGCATATCAGCAGGCTCGCGCGCCGGCGCGTGCGCCACCCCTCCGAAGTCTGCGCGGTCGGCGACGTGGTGACGGTCTGGGTGCTGGAGTGCGACGAAAAGCGGGGGCGTATCGCCCTGTCCATGGTCGGCCCGGCGGATGCCGGAGGGGGGACGGGCGATGTTTCGCTTTGAAGAGGTGGGTGAAATGCTCGACGAAATTGCCGAGCGTTTCCCAAAGGAATTTTACGATGAGCTCAACGGCGGCATCCTGCTCCTGCGGGGGCAAAAGCGCCCGGACAACTATCCCCCAGGCGGCAGCGTGTATGTGATGGGGCAGTACTGCCGTGACCAGATGGGGCGATACATTAAAATATATTACGGTTCGTTTATGGCCCTCTACGGCGACCTGGACAGGGAGGCGCTCATGCAGGAGCTGTATGATACGCTTGCCCACGAGTTTACGCACCACATGGAGGGCCGCGCGGGAGAGCGCGGGCTGGAGATCAAGGACGCGCTGGAGCGAGAGGCCTATATTGACCGGTGGAACGAGCGGCGGCAAAAGGGAGGACAGGGCAATGGCGACGAAGAGCTTTGAAGACACACATGAGCGGATTTTGCAGGGGTCGCTGCTAGTCTTTTCCTAAAAAGGATACTCCGCATCCACCATCAAGGACATCAGCGGGGAGGCCGGGTGCAATTCCGTCACGATCTTTCGCCATTTTGAGGATAAGCTGGCGCTGTTTTACGCGGTCGTCGAGCGCTTTTACATGGTGGAGATCGACGAGGACTACCTGCAGGCCAGACTGAGCTATACCAACCTGCATATGGACCTGGCCATCCTGTCGGGCTATTTTTTCGAGGTGCTGTTTCAGCACATCGATATTCTGCGCATCTTTGTCGAGGACGGCCCGAATTTCGAGCCGCTGGCAAAGCGCCTGTGGTGCATTCCCGCGTCGATGCGCAACTTCATGGTGGAGTATTTGCAGGCGATGTATCCGAACGTCATCGCCCTGCAGGACGCGGCGCTGATTGGCGAGATGTTTTTGTCCTATATGGTGCGCACCTGCCTGCGGATGAACGTCCATGAGGGGGTGCAGGCGTATTCCAGGGAGATCGCAAAGCGCGCGGCGGAGGTGATGACGGGGAGCGTTGAGATGACGGTGGCGCTGTGTATGCTGCATATGCGGAAGGCGTAGCCTGTGGGAGCGGCTTGCCCCCTGTCGGTGGTTTGTACCTTTTGCCGAGGGGGTTTCCCGTGCCCGCCCGAGGGCTTGTCCCTGTTTTTTCGCTTACTCAGCGGGAGGCAGGGCTCCGCCCTGCACCCTTTTTACGGGGGTCGGGCGGTTGTCGCTCTTTTGTCAGCGGCAAAAATCGAGAGCAGCCCCCTCGGGTTTAGTAATCAAAAGTTTATCGTCCGGCTGCCGCCCCACGAC
>JAJBUC010000011.1 GCA_020860545.1 Oscillospiraceae bacterium
GCAAGCTCAAGGAAGACTATCCATACTCAAATATCGTTGCAATTGATTATGATGCGAGTGCAACAAAGATCAATCAGGAAAACCGTATCAAGCTTATGCTGACAAACGCGCGGGCGGGTGCTAAACAGGCGGCCGTGCAGGAGGAAAAGGAAGCCGGCGCATGTTCAACGCAGTCGTAGCCGAACAGCACGCTGGATAGCGCATGTGAAAGATATGGCAATATATATAAAAAATGAACATGAATCCACAGGTTTTTTGTGGGATTAAAACTGAGATACAAAATATATACGTTTTGATTCCGCCCTACCCGCACTATTGTCTATAGTCTCGTCGAGAAGAATGGTTTAAAATATAGTAAACGCTAGAAGTATACATCCTGCTTTCCATTAAATGGGGATTCGAGAGGAGATTGAAACGCTTATGAGCCTTGTTGACCGCATGTGGGCGTTTGGTATTCATAAAGCGCTGGATTATCTGGAAAAGGACCCGGACACCAATATTCCAAAACTCCTGGACTGGGTGGATTGGCTTGCACCCGAGACGTTTTTGCCGGAGCAGAGGGCGTCACTGCGGCGAATTATGGAGGAAAAGGACGGCAACTGGTATCGTCTCATCCGAAGGATCTACGAGCTGGACGGAGAGGTTTGCAAGCAGATCTTTCACAATTTTATCATCAACATCGGGCTGATCGACCGCGCCGGCGTCTCACCGGGGCAGAAGGAGTCGGATGGAAAGACGCCGTGGGCGGCGCTGATGAGCGGCGAGCGGCGGGATTTGCCGTATGCCGACAGCGACGACAGCGGCGGCCTGAACATGGATTTTGACGCGCTGGACGCGGTCATAGACGACCGGAAGGCGCGCGGAACGCATATCTTTATTTTTTCCGGCGACATGCCGGAGGACTGGCAGGGCAAATTGGTCGCCCTTTGCAACAAGCACAGGGAATGTACTTTTTCTTTGGTGGCCGAACCGCTGCAGCTTGATGCGCCGTTTGCCGGTGATATTCTGCGGGTAAAAAATCTGATTCCTACCCTGCGGGTTACGGGCCGTATGGAGGAGTGGGATACGCTCGATGAGGTCACGGCGCTGCTGCGCTCACGCAGTCTGCCCTTCGGGTTTTACTGCCGGTGCAACGGCGACAATGTGGAGATGGTGTCAAGCGATGCTTATCTTGACCGGGTGGAGCAGTGCGGCGCGTTTTATTGCGGCCTGCGCGGGGAGAAGACGTCACGCGAGGGGGAGCAGGCGCTTTCAGCGGCACAGGTACAGCTGGTGAAGGAGCGTGTGGACCGCTCTAAGGAGTGCAGGGCCTTTTTCCCCGTGTGGCACCTGAGCGCCGACCCGTCGGAGCAAAAGCGCGCATACTCAGCCGGTGTGCTGGGTCACAGTGGGGCGGACTGGTGGCAGACAATTGGCGAGCTGCTCCACTCACCCGAGCAGCTGGCTGAAGAAGGATAGCAGATCAAAAACGGGAAGAGGAAAACGGAAGTTATGAGTATTGTTAAGGACATGTCACTGGCGGAGGCAGGGCGGCTTAAAATCCAATGGGTAAGGGATTTCATGCCCGTTTTGAGCGGAATAGAGCGCCGCTTTCAGGCGGAGCAGCCCTTCGCGGGCCTGCGTGTCGCCGTCTCTGTACATCTGGAGGCAAAAACAGCGAATCTCGGCTATGTGCTCTCCAAGGGCGGCGCGGAGGTGCGGCTCACCGGCTCGAACGTTCTCTCCACGCAGGACGATGTAGCGGCGGGCCTCGCCTCCATGGGCGTAGAAACCTTTGGCATCCACGGCGCAAGCGCTGAGGAGTATGAGGCGCACCTGATGAAAACGCTGGAGTTCCACCCCCATCTGGTGGTGGACGACGGGGGCGACCTCATCGACCTGCTCGGCGGAAAATGCGCGGACTATGCCGATAGCCTTATCGGCGGGTGTGAGGAAACCACGACCGGTATTCTCCGCCTGCAGGCGCGTGAGCGCGAGGGCATTCTCCCGTGTCCGATGATGGCGGTCAACGACGCCAAGGCGAAGCATTATTACGATAATAAGTACGGCACCGGCCAGAGTGTGTGGGACGGCATCATGCATACCAGCAATCTGATTGTGGCTGGGAAGACGGTGGTTGTTGCAGGTTTTGGCTGGTGCGGCAAGGGCGTTGCAATGCGCGCGGCCGGTATGGGCGCGCGCGTCATTGTGACGGAAATTGACCCGTTCAAGGCGCTTGACGCCACCATGCAGGGCTATCAGGTTATGACGATGGACGAGGCGGCGCGGGTTGGCGATATTTTTGTCACCGTTACGGGCTGCAAGGATGTGATTACCCCTGCGCATTTTGCCGTGATGAAGCACGGTGCCATGCTCACAAACGCCGGGCACTTCGACTGCGAGGTCGATGTGGCGGGCCTTTCACGCATGGCGGTAAAAAAAGAAGCGCGGCGGGAGAATATCGACGGCTATACACTTTCCGACGGGCGGTGCCTGCTTGTCATCGGCGAGGGCAGGCTCGTAAACCTCGCCGCCGGGAACGGTCATCCGGCGGAGATTATGGACATGTCCTTTGCCGTACAGGCGCTGGCGCTCGAGTGGCTGTTGGGCCACCGGACAGAGCTTGACAAGCGGCTCTATGCTGTGCCGGATGCCATCGACGACGCCATCGGCAAAGAAAAACTCTCCGCAATGGGCCTGTCCATTGACGTGCTGACGGCGGAGCAGAAGGCATATTTAAACAGCTGGACAACTTGACATTTTTCTAAAAACGATATATCATATCAAGCATTGTGACACAGAGCAGAAGGAAAGGAATGACGAAATGATATGGCAAATAGACTGTTTACTTCCGAGTCGGTGACCGAAGGGCATCCGGACAAGGTGTGTGATCAAATCTCCGATTCGGTGCTGGACGATATTCTGGCGCATGACCCGTCGGCACGTGTGGCTTGTGAGACCTTTACCACGACAGGCATGGTGGTGGTGATGGGTGAAATTACCACCGATCACTATACCGACATCCCTTCGATTGTGCGTAAGACGGTGGAGCGCATTGGATATACTGATCCGGCATATGGGTTTGACAGTAAGAGCTGCGCTGTCATGACCGCAATTGATGAACAGTCCCCCGATATTGCCATGGGTGTGGACGCGTCCTTTGAGGCGCAGCACGGCGATCAGGATGAGGCCGACCGCGTCGGCGCGGGTGACCAGGGCATGATGTTCGGCTATGCCTGCACCGAGACCGCAGAGCTGATGCCAGCCCCCATTGCCCTTTCCCATAAGGTAGCCCGCCGTCTGGCCGAGGTGCGCAAGAGCGGGGAGCTGCCCTGGTTGCGCCCGGACGGGAAAAGCCAGGTGACGGTGGAATACGGGGAAAGCGGTGAGGTACTCCGCTGCCCGGCGATTGTACTGTCCACGCAGCACGACCCGGATATTTCGCTCGATAACCTGCGTGATGCCGTGATTGAGACGGTCATTAAGAAGGTCATCCCCGAAAAATACATCGACAAGGATACCCGGTTTTATGTTAACCCGACAGGCCGCTTTGTGATCGGCGGTCCGGTGGGGGATACCGGCCTGACCGGTCGGAAGATCATCGTGGATACATATGGCGGTGCCGCGGCGCACGGCGGCGGCTGTTTTTCCGGCAAAGACCCGACAAAGGTGGATCGCTCTGCCGCGTATATGGCCCGCTATGTAGCTAAAAATCTGGTTGCGGCTGGGCTTGCCACCCGTTGCCAGATCGAGGTTGCGTATGCTATCGGCGTCGCGAATCCCGTCTCCATTCTGGTGGAATCCTATGGAACCGGCAAGGTCAGCGATGAGCGGCTGTCCGAGATTGTGAAGGCGTGCTTTGATCTCCGTCCGGCGAAGATTATAGAGCATTTGAATCTCCGCCGCCCCATCTACGCGCAGACGGCGGCGTACGGTCATTTTGGGCGCGACGACCTCGACCTGCCGTGGGAGCGCACCGACATGGTGGAGCACATCAGAAGCTGCCTGTAATCATAAATATGACCCCGGAGGGGAGAGCCTGCCTCTACCCTCTGGGGCTTGTTCCTTGTATTCTGATAAAGGGAGGTGTCTTCATGCTAAAAGTCCTCTATCTGCTCAACTTCGCCGGAAAGGCGGGAACAGAGCGGTATGTGGAGACATTGGTACAATATCTGGGCGGGGAAAAGATTCAGCCCTTTTTTGTGTATAACGAGGGCGGCCTGCTTGTCGAGCGGATGCAGGCGCAGGGCGTGCCGGTGCGGCAGCTTGCCATGAGCCGCCGTTTTGATTTCGACGCCGCCAAGGGTCTGGCCGCGATCTGCCGGGCGTGGGAGATTGACGTGGTACACTGCCACTTTCTGCGGGAGCATTATACCGCCCTGTTGGCGAAAAAATATTTACCTAAACTGAAGGTGGTCTATACCAACCACTTTATCCTGCCCAACAATGCGGTGACGAAACTCTCCAACCGCATACTGGACAAGCATCAGGACCGGATGATTGCCGTCTGCACCAGGGGGCGGGAGCAGCTCATAAAAAACGGCTGGGACGGCGCGCGCATTGAGGTCATTTTTAACGCCGTTGACCCGGCAGTGTGGGCGGGAGACCGGTCGGAGTCCACACTGCGCGCCGAGCTCGCGATTCCGGAGGAGCAGTTTGTGATGCTCTGTGCCTCCCGCTTTGCAGAGGATAAAGGGCACAAATACCTGCTGGACTCACTCGCGCGCCTCAAACAGAGGACGGATCGGCCGTTTACGATGGTGCTGGCGGGAGACGGGCCGCTGCTCGCGCAATCGAAGGAGCAGGCCGAAGCGCTGGGACTCAGCGACTGTGTGCGCTTTATCGGCTTTCGTGAGGATATGAAAAACCTGTTTAAGGGTGCCGATCTCTATGTCAATGCGTCGCAGCACGAGGCGCTCTCCTTTTTGATTATCGAGGCGATGGCGGCGGGACTGCCTGTGATTGCGACGGATATGGGTGGGAACAGCGATATCGTGAGCGAGGAAGCAGGGAACGGCCTGCTGGTAACATACGATCAGCCGGAATCCATGGCGGGTGCAATGCGGCGCTTTTTGGAGGAACCGGCGCTCTTAGCGAACTGCCGCGTCGGCGCGGAGCGCACCATAACAGAGAAGTTTGAGATACACAAGATGGCGCAGGCGACGTATGCAGTCTATGAAAAGGCGATGCAGCGCGTGGAGAACGGAGGTGGCGCATGAGTTTAGCGCAAAATAGCGTCATATACCAGCTTTGGCTCACCTTCTGGCATCTCTTTACCGAAAAGTGGCGGGAAGGGAGTTTGGGCCACTTCTTTGCCCGGCTGGGTGAGGGCATTACAAGCGGCTGCTCCGGCAGCGCTATCTGCAGCTTTCTCCGGCGGGACGGGATCATTCCCAGAAGCTGGCCGTCGAGCATGTTTTGCCGGATATTGACGGTGGTGGTGAATATACCGCTCTCGATTCTTCGCTGGCTCTACCGCATTGGACGCGACCTCTGGAACGGCAGCTTTTTGCTTGGGATTATCTCCGGCCTCGGCAGAGGGAGCTTCCTCCTGCTTGGACTCGTGATGCTGGTGATGATGGTTGCGCCGCACGATTTATGGGATAACTTCTATGCCTTCGTCGCCATGTTGGTGGTGACGGTGCTGTTCATCATCGGCGCAGCCCCCCGTCCCCGCTATCGGCTGGAGATTGGGCAGCTCAGCCCCTATTTCGTCTTTTTCTTTGTCTTTGTATGTTACGCGCTGGTCTGCTCCGTTGTCACCGATCTGTCCCTGCGCTTTTTCTTTTTCCATCTGACCGCATTTTTAATTGTGCTGCTGCTGGTGAGCGCCGTGCGGCGCTTGGACGAGCTGCAGCTGGTGGTGGTGTTGGCGTCGGTCGGCATGTTTGTTGCGAGTGTATACGGCTGTTATCAGGGGTATATCGGTGTGGAGGTCGATCCGTCGCAGCAGGACATGCTGCTCAATGAAGGGATGCCGGGCCGCATCTTCGGCTTCTTTGATAACCCCAATAACTTTGCAGAACTGCTCGTGATGATGATCCCACTTGACCTTGCGCTCCTGTTCAACGCAAAGACCTGGCGGGGAAGGCTCATGGCCATTGTGGCGCTGCTCCCTTGCATTATCTCAATTGGCTATACCTACTCCCGTTCCGGCTGGATTGGGCTGGTGCTGGCGATACTGATTTTCATCGCATTTAAAAACTGGCGCCTTGTGCCGCTGGTGATTGTGCTGGGACTGCTGGCCATCCCGTTTTTGCCGCAGACGATCTTGCCGATCACGCGCTCGTACTGGTCGATGCCAT
>JAJBUC010000088.1 GCA_020860545.1 Oscillospiraceae bacterium
CATCTACACTTCCTCCAAATGTAAATATCATGGAATAAAAGGAAATTACACTTTTTTATTATAATCAAAAGAATAGATTGAAGGAAAACGCACCGCCGGTTTCAGTTTCAGCACCAAAGGTACATCATCCGAATACTCTCGATCGATGCGGTTGACGAAGCGTTCGGATTTTGTTTCGTAACGACAGACTGGCTTATCAATCATAGCACATCTGCATTGCATTTGCAATGCAGATGTGCTGCTTGCAATAGCGCATAATATTAGCAATACATTTGTATTGCGTGGTGATATTTTGTCAAAGTTTAAAGTTCCGTCTATTCCCCCTACTACAAATAAAACGATACGGTTTCCGAACGATGTTATTTCAGACATTGAGCATGCAATCAAGGGGAAGGATTGCACTTTTTCAGCCTTTGTGGTTGCTGCGGTCCGTGCTGCCTTAGAAGAAATAAAGGAAGCAGATGACCGTTCGAATTAGGAGTTGATACATTGCTCGAGTAGTTTTTATGCCACCGGCTGTATGCCTTTTGTAACGCGATATCCGGCGTACACCGCGCAGGGGAAAAAGGCATTTCCGCGCAGACAAGCGCATACCTCTTAACAGAGGTGATTACAATGGGCTTTGTCGCGCGCCTGAGCGACTTTATCTGGAACCCGTGGCTTTTGACGCTCTTTCTGTTCGTGGGTCTATACTACTCCGTGCGCACGGGTTTTTTCCAGCTGTTTGATATCAAGCTCTGGCTCAAGGAAACCCTCGGGAGTCTCTTCCAGCGGTCGGAGAAAACGAAGCAGGGCGGCCTGACACGCTTTCAGGCCCTCTCCACGGCACTCGCGGCGACAATCGGCACCGGCTCCATCGCCGGGGTTGCAACCGCCATCTTTTTCGGCGGGCCGGGTGCGGTCTTTTGGATGTGGGTATCCGCCTTTCTGGGGATGATGACGGGCTGCGCGGAAAAAATTCTGTCGGTGCGCTATCATCAAAAAGGCAAACATGGCGGCTTTTTCGGCGGCCCGATGTACTACATGGAAAAGGGCGTAAAAAGCCGTTTTCTGGCGTGTATGTTTTCACTCTGCTGTGTGGCGGCGTCGCTCGCGGGCGGGAATCTGGTGCAGGCCAACTCCATCTCCACCGCGTTGGAGGCTTCCGCCGGTGTGTCCCGGCTCTGGGTAGGGCTTGTGGTTGCGATCGCCGCGGGCGTCGTTATTTTTGGCGGCGTGGAGCGGATCGGGAAACTGAGTGAGCGGCTGGTGCCGTGCATGGCCATTCTATTCATCGGAGGCGGCCTTGTGGTGCTCGCACACCACATCGACGCGGTGCCTGCAGCGTTTTCCAGTATTTTCTCCTCCGCCTTCGGCTCTCCAAAGGCCGCAGTGGGCGGGGGGATCGGCTACGGCGTCGCGCAGGCGCTGCGCTACGGCGTCGCCAGGGGCGTCTTCACCAACGAGGCGGGCATGGGCTCCTCCGCCATGGCGCATGCAGCAGCACAGGTGAAGGAACCTGCCAAGCAGGGAATGTGGGGGATTTTTGAGGTGTTCGTCGCGAGCATTCTGGTCTGCTCGGTCACGGCGCTGGTCATCCTCACGAGCGGTGTATACGACATGGAGTCGGCACTGCTGGCCATCCAGAGCGGCACAGTGACAAACGGGATGCTCGGCGCGCCGCTCTCCGCCGCCGCCTTTGCCACGGTGCTCGGACACGGCGGGAGCATCCTCGTCACGGTCTGCCTGATGCTCTTCGCCTTCACCTCTCTCGTGGGTTGGAGCTATTACGGCGAGCAGAGCCTGCGCTATCTGACAGGCACGGAGCGCTTTCGCACGCCCTATCGCATCTGCTGCATGGTCATGATTGTTGTGGGAAGCATCGGCGATATCAGCCTCGTCTGGCAGATGAGTGACATTTTTAACGGACTCATGGCACTCCCTAACCTGCTGGCCCTGCTACTGCTCTCGCCTGAAGCGCTGGATTTACTGCGCCGCTGGCGATATGGGGAAAAGGGCCATGGCAAATTGACAGAACACCTGCATTATGCTACACTGAAAACACACAGAAAAAAAATATCCTAATCTGTTCCCGCTCGGATCAGAATGGAAAAATTATAGATATATTGGGTGACGTAACATGGTAACGCAAGAGGACGCGGCATTGCAGCAGCTCCGGGAATATGCCCTCAGTTATCGCCTGGATGAATATTTCAACCTTGCCAAGCACTTGCTCTCCACCGCCAGCGGAGAGATGCTCGGCAGAGTATACTTGAGCCTCGCGCAGGTAAAGCTTTGTATCACAGACGAGACGCTGCTGGATGACTGCCTGCACGCTAAGGCGCTCTTGCCGGAAGGATACCGGGAGCAGCCATATTTTCAGCAGATGGAGCCGCATGATGCCAACACCATTTTGCTCTTTCCGCAGAAGGCCGGATATTTTATCAGATTTTTATCCGCGCTGGCGCAGGCACAGGACATATTCGAGCAATTTTTGGGGGAATACGGCAAATTTTCATGTCTGCAGGCTAAACATGAGATCCTCTACTTTACAGGCCGAATCGACGAGGATGCCGTCGCCGCCGTGAATGTGATGAATACGCGCTTCAAAGAGCTGGGGGATCTCACCCGCGCGGTTTACACCAGCTATCTGCTTGTCCGCGGCTGTATCAAGCTGGGGCGGGTGGTGGATGCCAGACAGGCGACCCTGGATATGGCACGCTGGGCGCTGGACAATCCGGATGCGCCCTGCGGCTATATGTACAAAGGCGTCCGGTCGTGGATAAACCTGACAACAGGATGGGGCGGAGACGCCCCACGGTTTTATACCACGCCGGACGGCAGTGTGTATCCTATGCTTGATGAGCGCAACAGCGCAATGCAACAAGGCGTCGCGGAAAATGGCCCAACGGAAAAGCCGTTTGTTGCGATGGCCAGACAAATTTCTCCGGAAATCGTCACCCTGCGCTGGTACTATGCAGAGATCTACCGCGCTGTCGTATATTTTAAGTACGACGATTTAAAAAACGCGCAAGCCACATTCCAGCGCCTGTATCCGGCGGCGCATGGCAACAGAGTGAACATGCCCTTTGTGGAATACGGCGCGCAGATCGTACCGTTTCTCGATTATCTGCTGAAAAGCGGCGGGCAGTACGATCAGATGTGGCTTGCGCAGCTTCGGGATATGGCGCTCGATTATGAGGAAAAGCTCAATGCGTTACGCCAAACAGAGGAGATCGATTTTTAAGCGTTTTACAGATATAAGTACAGGTAATCTTCAATCACGTCAAAAAGATGCGCGTACTCCACTTCAAACTCGTTGAGCATGTCGACCAGCCCCGTGATAAATCCCTGCTTGGTTGAGATATCGGGGATCGTAAACTGTAAATCCATGCGCTCGCCCTGGCGCTGATAGACGGCAATACCGTAACCGGTATAGGCGCTGACGTCCGGCGTGGTATAGGTCTCCTGCATGACGCAGTAAAGATACGGGAATTCTACTGCAGGATTGATTTTGGATGCATTTTCTCTACGTGCTAAACTCGGTGGAATCGGCCTGTTGGTATTTGGGTTGTAATCCGTGTTTCCCCGCGTGGGCAATGATGATTCTTTCCGCATCGTGTATCATTCCTTTCTTTTCCAGCCCGATGATTGATATCGGACGCGTCCGTTTACTTGTCAGATTGATTATACATGATAGTCAGCGGTAAAACGACACCCCAAAGGGTGATATTTCGATTCGATCGCTGATTTTTGTGTGGTATTCGACGTTTTCGCTATGTCGGTGTAAAAAAATTCCGCTGCAGGTAGATACCCGCAGCGGAATTTTTTCCTGTCTTTTCTTTATCCGTAGCTGAAAAGCTTCGGATTGGCGCTTGTCTCCTCAAGCGATTTCCAGTCTGGATTTTCCCTGATCCCCGTCCATTGCTCGTCCCCGTCTGTGTCCAGTTCATAATAGTGGGAGTTTGTAGCCTCCTGCACATCATAGTAGTACCACTTGGTGTGCTCCATATTGTCCGACCATGTCACCATGCCCGTATAGAGTTCGTCGTCGCTATCCACATGGCGCTCCAGCACACGGTTGAGCAGTGTCATCACTTCGGCCCTTGTGATATACGCATCCGGGCGGAAGGTACCGTCTTCATACCCTGTGATGTAGCCAAGCCGCGCTGCTTTTTCGATGTCCGCCTGGGCCCAGTGTCCGTCAATATCGCTGAAGGTGAGCGTACTGGTGCCGTCCTCTGTTTCAAACCGGGCCGCAAGCGTTGCAAACTCTGCCCTTGTGATATAACCAGAGGGCTGAAAGCTCCCATCTGCGTAGCCGGATAGGATCCCGCCATTGGCCATTGTGGATATGGCGTTATTGGACCAGCGCGCAGATGCAACATCGTTGAACCCGCTTGACTGTGACCAGTATTCTATGCGCGAGTCATTCGTCAGAAGCCGGAAAAAGACGGTGGCCGCTTCCTCTCTTGTAATGTTGTTTTCAGGCCGCACGTCTTCTTCCGGGTAGCCTATGATATAGGAAAAATGGTTTTCTTTATCCAGCGCAGGCTGGCTGCCGCCACCGGAAGCCGATGTTGTCCATACTGCGTACAGATTCACATTCTTTGCCGGCATGGTAAAGGTATCACCGGCTGTATAGACTACAGTGCCGTCTACTTCCTCACTCCAGCCCAGAAAGGAATATCCGGTGGGTGCCGTAAAGATGCTGCCTCTTTTTACGGTAACCGTCGTCCCGGAGCTGATGCCGCTTGTCACATCGTCGTCTTCTCCCAGCGTGGTGTTCGGATGATAGGTCAATTTATAGGTGCTGCTGCCGCCACTTCCGCCGCCGCCTGTGGACGTGGACGTTTTCGTGCCGACCACCAGCGGAATGGGAAATTCCCTGTCCTGCCCGCCTTCGACAGGCATAAGCGTCGTCGTGTCGTTGGTTGGATACGCCTGTCCATACACAAACCCCGAAGCGTCCGTCTGAAGCGTCACCCTGTATGTAATGTACACTGTCTCACCGGCGCTCAGATTGAGCCCTTCCACCGTCACCGTGTCGTTGCTGAAAGCAACTGTTACCCCATCAAGCAGCGCGTCATCCGATGCGGCAAGTTTGAAGTCCGCGCCATCCTGCGCAGCTGACTCAAACTGAATAAAATCCGGCCCCATCGGGTCTGTGATGGTTCCATTTTGTATTGAGTCGGTAATCGCACCGTAGATCTGGCTGGATAACACGTCAATCAGATCGTCTAACGCGCTGACATCAAAATACGTGCTGCCCTCGATCCCGTCACTCGATACGTTTTTCAGCACATACTCCGCCTGCGTTTTCATAGGAAAGGGTGAACCGAACGCAAACACCGGTCCCACAAAACCGGATCTGCCATCATAGGGGTGAACCGTGGTGCCGCTACTCCCAAACCTTGCGCTGAAATAACACGCCATGTTGGGGACGGAACCAATGTAATCCTCCAAATCGAAGTCTTTCGTCGTAAGCTGTACCTCAATTTCATATGTGGCCCCGGCGGGTACCGTTTCGGTGTAGTTCACTGCGCCGGCTGCATTTCTGGTCACCATTTCGCTGTAGCTATATACCCCTGTCTCCACGCCGTCAATCGTAATTCTGCACCATGTGTTGGCGATATCCGTATCCAGAAAATCTTCCAGGCCGGACGGCATGTTAAATACCATTGCACATGCCTTACCGGACGCGTCGGGATTGGTATAGCTTGCATAGAAATTGAGCGTCTCGTCGGGCGAAAAAATGCCATCCGCATTGGTTTCCGTCCAAAAAGCTTCTGTACTGCCATTGGTTAAAGTTGTACTCCAGGAGAAATTTCCGGTATAATACCCGGCCGCCGGCGTAGAATCAGAGAGCAGAATCCCCACAGAATATACGGTGTTTTGATCCGAGGCGGCTTTGAAATCCAGAATCTGTCCAATGGTAGCCTCACCGTGATTCGTCACCGCTTTGCCCCCAATGGTATATGCCTGGGCCGCTGTGCAATAAAACTGAGAGCCCGCGCCTATGGTTGTACTGTAATCAAAGTCTGTAATTTTATAGCCGGAAAACAGGCCCGTGCCATAGTCCTGCACCGTATCATCCGTTACATCAGCGGCAGCCGTTGCCGCATAAGAGTAGGTGGGTACTCCATCGCTGAGCAGAATAATGATATGCTGATGGCCATCCGTGCTGTCGAACAGGCTTTCCGCCGCCAGAAGACCATCCTGCGTGAATGTCCCCTCCGTCATAGACGTCTGCGCGTTAATAAACGTAATCAGCTCTGTCTCATCATTCGTCAGCGGGAGCACATTGCCGGCCGTGTCTGCATACCCTACCGCGCCAATTCTTACATTCTCCGTCTGGTTTAACGTCGTTTCGACGAATTCGACGGCGCTCTCCTGCAGTACCTGAAAGCGGGTGCCCGTCATACTGTTGGATTCATCCAACACCAATACAATATCCGTCGGCGGTTCCTCCGCCTTGTTTTTCCCTGTCACTTCCAGTGTAATGTCATACTGATTTTTCGTGCCGGATACAAGCTCGGCGTACTTATTGAGTATCGCCTCGTCATATTCGACCCCTGCTTCCCCTCCAGGCTGCAGATTTTCGGTATCCGCTGCGACCACAGAGATCTGCATGCTCCCTGCAAGCAGGGCAGCCGCTGCAACTGAACTAAATATTTTCTTCCACGTTCCCATTTTTCGCCCCATCCTTTCTTGATTTGTCACCGGTTATTACATTAACTTATCCAGTCCAGTTTTGCAATTGTCAAAACAACTAAAAATTACAAAACTCTACGTTTTTAGCACATATTTTTATATTTGTAACCAATATTAGGTAAAAAAATGGGCTGGCGTGGGGTGTGCAAACACGCCCTACGCCAGCCCTTTGAACCGAAATTACTTGAGCTCGACCTTTGCGCCGACCTCTTCCAGCTTCTTCTTGAGTTCCTCGGCCTCGTCCTTCGAGACGCCTTCCTTCAGCGCCTTCGGTGCGGATTCAACCATTGCCTTCGCGTCGGCCAGACCCAGTCCGGTGATCTCACGAACCACCTTGATGACCTTGATCTTCTCTGCGCCGGTTTCGGCCAGAACAACATCAAACTCCGTCTTCTCAGCGGCAGCGGCGGCCTCACCACCGCCAGCGGCGGCGGGCGCAGCCATAGCGGCGGCGGAAACACCGAATTCTTCCTCCAGTGCGTGCACCAGCTCGGACAGCTCCAGAACGGTCAGCGCTTTGACTTCTTCAATCAAAGTGGCAATTTTTGTATCAGCCATGATAGTAAACCTCCTAAAATGTAGTATTTAATTCAGATAACTGCTTATTCAGCGGGTGTCTCTTCGGCAGGGGCATCCGTTGCGGCCTCCTCTGCCGGTGCTTCCGTCACGGCTTCCGAAGCCGGTGCTTCCTCTGCCGGTGCTTCTGCTGCCGGCTCGGCGACAGCTTCCTCTGCGGGGGCTTCGGCTGCCGGCGCTTCCTCTGCGGCCTTCTCTGCAGGTACGCCGCCCTTTTCCGCAATCGCCTTGATGACAATGGCAAGGCTTGTGATCGGCGCAAGCATCGTACCGAGCACCTGCGCGAGGAGTACGTCCTTCGACGGCAGCGCGGCAAGCGCGGCGACATCGGCCAGAGGGAGTATTTTCCCCTCCATAAAGCCCGCCTTGATGGTAAACTTTTCGTCTCCGAGCGCTTTTGCGTACTTGCTGATGATACGCATCGGCGTCAGGGGATCCTCCGTGCTGGTCGCAAGCGACGTGGTGCCGTTGAGGATCGGGTCAAGCTCATCAAAGCCGATGTTTTTGACGGCAAAGCGCGCAAGGGTGTTCTTGATGACCGTGTACTCCACATTGTTTTCACGCAGCTCATTGCGCAGTGCAGTGTCCTCCGCAACGGTGATGCCCTGATAATCAATGAACAGACCGCTCGCGGCGGACTGCAGGCGCTCGGTCAGCGCAGCGACAAAAGCCTGCTTTTCGCTTAAAACTTTTGCGTTTGGCATGTTTTACATTCACCTCCGGAAAAATAAAATGCTGCTTTCGCGTTCAAGACACGAAAACAGCATAAAAAATCATCACAAAATGCTGTATCCTCGGCAGGAATTACGGCGGGACTCCACCTGCTGTCTATGAACACAAAACGAATTATAACACCCAACCTGGGGTGGTGTCAAGCTTTTTTAAATCACACGGTTGCGCAGTACACCGATGCCCGCAATCTCCACCTCGACGGTATCCCCTTTTTGCATCGGGCCAATGCCCGCGGGGGTACCGGTGGTCACCACGTCGCCCGGTTCCAGTGTCATTGCGGCGGTGATGAACGCCAGCAGCTCCGGTATTCTGGTCAGAAACTGCGCGGTGTTCCCCTGCTGCACCACGGTGCCGTTGACCCGTGTCCGGATGTCCAGTGCATGGGGGTCGACCGCATCGGTGAGCACGGGGCCGATGGGCGCAAAGCCGTCCATCGCCTTGGCGCGCGTCCACTGTCCGTCCAGATTTTGAATATCACGCGCGGTAATGTCGTTGAGGCAGGTATAGCCCAGGATATAGTCTGCAAAGTCTTTCGGCTTTACAGCCTTTGCCCTGCGGGAGATCACAAAGGCCAGTTCCCCCTCGTAGTCCAGTCTTGTGACAAAATCCGGCGCACATACCGCTCCCTCCGGGTGGTTCACTGTATTCGGCCCCTTGAGGAAGAGAATGGGGTGGTCGGGGACGTCATTGCCCAGCTCGAGCGCATGATCGCGGTAGTTTTTCCCGACACAGACGATTTTCGTCGCCTCACAGGGGGCGAGGAGGCGGCATGTATGCAGCGGCAGCGCCGCCCCGTCATAGCGCAGCAGACCCGAAAAAGGCGGAACTGCAAGGGTGCGGACGGTTTCCCCCTCCAGCACGCCCCAGACCGGGGTATCCCCCCGTATTATTTTGACATACCTCAAAGCGTACACCCCCCATGCGCGGCAATTCGCTGGAGCAGGGCCTGCCTGCCCTCGCCGGTTTGGGCGGAGAAGGGGATGATCTGTACCGATTCATCCAGCCCAAGCGTCTCGCGAATCAGCGCTAAATTCGGCTCTATTTCACTTTTCCTGAGCTTATCAAGCTTATTGGCCACAACCAGAAAGGGGCGCTCGCTCGCCAAAAACCAGTCCGCCATCGTGCAGTCGTTCGCCGTCGGCTTATGGCGCGCGTCCACGATCATGACGCCGAGCGTCATCAGGCTGTTGTCGGCAAACCACTGTTCCATCAATCTGCCCCAGCGCGCCTTTTCCTCCTTGGACACCCTGGCATAGCCGTAGCCGGGTAAATCCACGAGATAAAACGTACTGTCTATGAGAAAATAATTGATGTGGGCGGTCTTGCCCGGTGTGGCCGCGACACGCGCAAAATTCTTCCGGTTCAGGAGCCTGTTGATCACCGAGGATTTGCCCACGTTCGAGCGCCCCGCAAACGCGATCTGCGGCAGCCCGTCGCGCGGGAAGTCGGCGGGCTTTACCGCCGATCGGATAAATTCCGCTTGGTTCAGGTTCAGCGGCATCTTCGCCACCTCCGTTTCTCTCTATTGCCTGATATTGAGTCCGTCAGCCCGTTTGCCCGATTCCGGCAGGAGATTCCCGCGCTGCTGCATGGCCGCACCGTGCGCCGTTGTGCTGAGCGCCTCGGCGAGCACACTGTCCACCTGCTCCACCGTGATAAACTGGAGCGCGGCGCGCACGGTCTGGTCGATCTCCTCCAAATCCTTGGCGTTATCCGCCGGAATGATCACCGTTTTGATCCCGTTGCGCAGCGCGGCCATGGTCTTTTCCCGCAGTCCGCCGATGGGCAGGACATTGCCGCGCAGGGTCACCTCACCCGTCATGGCGACCGACTGCCGCACCGGGATGCCGGTGAGCGCGGAGACCATCGCCGTGGTGATGGCAACCCCCGCCGAGGGGCCGTCCTTCGGCACCGCCGCCTCCGGGAAGTGGACGTGCAGGTCGTTTTTCTGATAAAAGTCCGGCTCAATACCCAGCGCATCCACGCGGCTGCGGATATAGGAGAGCGCGGCGTGCGCAGACTCCTTCATCACATCGCCGAGGTTCCCTGTCAGCTCAATCTTACCGGTGCCCGGCACCACATTTACCTCCACGCGCAGCAGCTCGCCGCCCACGCTCGTCCAGGCAAGCCCGTTGACCACGCCAACCTGCTCGGTCGTCACCACGCGCTCCGGGTGGTACTTGCGCACGCCGAGCAGCTTATCGAGGCTGTCCCCGGTCACGCTCACCGACTTGACCCCTTCGGAGACGATGCGCATTGCCGCCTTGCGGCAGATGGCCGCGACCTCCCGCTGGAGCACCCGCACACCCGACTCCCGCGTGTAGGCGGTAATCAGCTCGCGGATGGCGTCGTCGGTCAGCTTGAGCTGGCTTGCGCGCAGGCCGTGGCGCTTGCGCTCTTTGGGCAGCAGAAAGCGCTTGACAATCTGCAGCTTCTCCTCGTCGGTATAGGAGGAGAGCTCAATGACCTCCATCCGGTCGAGCAGCGGGCGGGGGATGGTCTCTGTGGTATTGGCGGTGGTGACGAACATCACATCTGAAAGGTCGAGCGGCACCTCCAAGAAGTGATCGCGGAAGGTGCTGTTCTGCTCGGAATCGAGCACCTCCAGCAGCGCCGAGGCCGGGTCGCCGCGGTAGTCCGCGCCCATCTTGTCTATTTCATCGAGGAGCATGAGCGGGTTCATGCTGCCCGCCTGCCGGATACCGTTTGCAATCCGCCCGGGCATGGCACCGACATAGGTTTTTCGATGCCCGCGAATCTCCGCCTCGTCATGCACGCCGCCGAGCGAGATGCGCGCAAGCTTCCGGTTCGTCGCCCGCGCCATACTCATCGCAATGGAGGTCTTGCCGACCCCGGGCGGGCCGATCAGGCAGAGCACCGGGCTTTTGAGCTCCGGCGCAAGCTGCTTGACGGCGGCAAAATCCAGAATGCGGGTTTTCACCTGCTCCAGACCAAAGTGGTCGGCATCAAGCACCTTACGCACCGTCTCTACCTGTAAGGTGTCTTTTGTCGTTTTCCCCCACGGGAGCTCGAGGCAGATATCCAGATAATTGCGCAAAACCGTCGCTTCCGCCGAACCAAAGGACTGCTTTTCCAGCCGGGAAACTTCCTTGAGGAGCTTTTCCTCCACCTCTTTGGACAGGTGCGCCTTGCGGATGCGCGCACGGTATTCCTCCGTCTCGCTCTCCGCGCCGCCCATATCGTCGCCCAGCTCGCGCTGGATGACTTTGAGCTGCTCGCGCAGATAGTAGTCCCGCTGCCCCGTCGCAATCTGCTCGCGCACTTTTTCCTGCATGTCCTGCTCAATTTCCAGCACCTCAACCTCGTGGTGGAGGGTCTGGAACAGCTTTTGCAGGCGTGGCACAGGGCGTACCTCATCCAAAATCGCCTGCTTATCCGCTGTGCGCATGGGGAGGTTTTGTGCGATATAGTCGGCGATATAGCCGGGGTCGTCGCTCGCGAGCAGATTGAGCAGAATGTCCGGCGTCAGCTTGGGCGAAAGCTCCACGTACAGCTCAAACATCTCATAGGTATTGCGAATCAGCGCCTCGGTCTTGGAGGTTGCGCGCGCGGTCTCTATGGGAAGCTCCTCCACCTCCGCCATCAGGCATGGCTTCACCTTCGTCATGGCGCGCAGGCTGCCTCTGGCGTAGCCCTCCACCATCACGCGCACCGCGCCGTTGGGGAGCCGCAGAATCTGACGCACATTGGAAATCGTCCCGATGGTATACAGATCCTCCCTGCCGGGGTTCTCCACCGACAGGTCCCGCTGCGCTACCAGAAAGATCGGCTGGCTGCCGGACATCGCCTCATCAAGCGCGTGAATGGAGTTCTCTCTGGCGACGTCAAAATGCAGCAGCATATTCGGGAAGATCGTCAGCCCGCGCAGCGCCAGCACAGGCATGATAACTGTGTTGCTCTCTATAATATCCGGCATAGTAACCGTCCTTTCACCGCACACATGCGGGGCTATTGCTGAAAGGGGCGGAAGCAACCGCCCCCGCCCCCTCTATCAGTATTTCCGCTTTTCGTTTCAAGATACATTATCACTGCGCAGCGCCGCTCCGCCGCGCTCGGCGTGCAGGGTAGAGCTTCCCAGCCGGGGGCGCTCCAGTCGGTTCGGGTCGCGCCCCAGAATCGGCGGCAGATGCTTGCTGATGCTCTCCTCCGTAATGGTCACCTTGCAGATGGTCGGGTCGGACGGCACCTCATACATCACCGGCATCATCACTTCCTCAAGCACCGCGCGCAGGCCGCGCGCGCCAATGCCGCGGTCAATTGCCTTTTCCGCCGCTGCGGTGAGTGCTTCCGGCTCAAATTCCAGGTCGACGGCATCGTACTCCAGCAGCATCTTGTACTGCTTCACAAGGGCGTTTTTCGGCTCGGTCAGGATACGCACCAGCTGCTCCTTACCGAGCGCCTGCAGCGCGGTCAGCACGGGTAAACGGCCCACCAGCTCGGGAATAATACCGAATTTCAGCAGGTCGTGCGGCTGAATTTCCTGAAAGAGCCCGGAGAAGTTTTTCTCCTTTTTGCTCTGGATTTCAGCGCCGAAGCCAATGCCCTTCTTATCCAGCCGCTGCTCGACGATTTTTTCAATACCGTCAAACGCGCCGCCGCAGATAAACAGGATGTTCTTTGTGTTGATCTGAATGAATTCCTGATGTGGATGCTTGCGCCCGCCCTGTGGTGGGACGTTGGCGACAGTGCCCTCGAGAATCTTCAGCAGCGCCTGCTGCACACCTTCGCCGGAGACGTCGCGGGTGATGGAGGTATTCTCACTCTTGCGCGCAATCTTGTCAATTTCGTCGACATAGATGATGCCGCGCTCGGCGAGCTCCACATCATAATCCGCCGCCTGCACCAGACGCAGGAGAATATTCTCCACATCGTCGCCGACGTAGCCCGCCTCTGTGAGGGTCGTGGCGTCGGCGATGGCGAAGGGTACCTTCAATATCTTTGCGAGTGTCTGGGCAAAGAGCGTTTTGCCGCTGCCGGTCGGGCCTATCATGAGGATGTTGCTCTTCTGCAGCTCCACGTCGTCCCCGCCGCCGAAATAGATACGCTTATAGTGGTTATACACCGCGACGGAAAGGGCGATCTTCGCATTCTCCTGCCCGATGATATACTGATTGAGTATGTCGCAGATCTCCTGCGGCGTGGGAATCACGTCGGGAAGGTCGGTGTGCTCCGCCGCTTCCGGCGAGAATGTGTCGTCCAGTATGCTCACACACAGCGTCACGCATTCGTTACAAATATACGCGCCGGGGCCAGCAATGATGCGGGACACCTGCTCCTGATGCTTCCCGCAGAAGGAGCAGCGGACACTTTTGCGTTCATCGTTCTTTGCCATAATTCATCCCCCAATTCAGCGGGAAAATTGTGCCCGCTCGGTTCATTCTTTCAGCGGCTAACGGTTATAGATGACCTTATCAATCAGGCCGTATTTCGCCGCCTCTTCGGCGGGCATGAAGTTATCCCGCTCGGTGTCAATTGCAATCTGCTCAATGGACTGCCCGGTGTTCTTCGCCAGGATCTGGTTGAGCTTTTCCCGCGTGCGCAGCATCCACTCGGCCTGAATTTTAATATCGCTCGCCTGCCCCTTGGTACCGCCGGAGGGCTGGTGGATCATGATCTCCGCGTTCGGGAGCGCGAGGCGCTTCCCCTTGGCGCCGGAGGAGAGCAGAAACGCCCCCATGCTCGCCGCCATGCCGATGCAGATGGTGGATACATCGCACTTAATATACTGCATCGTGTCGTAGATCGCCATACCGTCCGTGACGGAACCGCCGGGGCTGTTGATGTAGAACTGGACGTCCTTATCCGGATCCTGCGCCTCCAAGTAGAGCAGCTGCGCGACAACCAGGCTCGCGGTGGTCGCGTTGACCTCTTCACCAAGAAAAATGATGCGATCATTCAGCAGGCGCGAGAAAATATCATAGGAACGCTCGCCCCGGTTGGTCTGCTCTACAACATAAGGTACTAAACTCATAATTCAATGTCTCCTTTGGCTTGATGTAGTTATCCCAATCACACACCAGATTATGCCCGCTCACGGATGGCTTATTCCTCCGTCGGAGCCGCTTTGGCCGTCTTCTTCGCTGCCGGCTTCTTCTTCGTCTCGCTTTTCGCCTCCGCAGCGCCGGCCTCTGTGTCGTCCGTCTTCTTGGCCGCTTTCTTTCGCTTGGGCTTTTCCTCCGTGTCGGCGGCGGGCTCCGCTTCCGTATCCGCTTGCTTTGCCGCCGTTTTCTTCGTGCCTGCCTTCTTCGCCGCCTTGAGCTTTTCCGCCTCCTCGCCGTCTTTTACCGGGGCGTCGCCGTACTTGGCGTGATCCAGAATAAACTGCCGCGCTTTGCGGTCGAGCTCATCCTTACAGATATCGGAGGCGGGCACCGACGCCTTCACCTGCTCCATAGGCATCTGATACTCCGCGGCGATTGCCGCATAGGCCTGCTCGAGCTCTTCATCGGAGATGCTCATCCCCTCCGCCTGCGCAACCGCATGGAGCATCAGCTCCCGGCGCACCAGCTCCTGCGCGGATTCATTGGCCTGTGCCCTCAGCGCATCGACTGTCATGCCCATCATCTCAACGTAGCTTTCAAATGGGATGCCCTGCGCGGAGATGCGCTGCTGGAAGCTGTTAAACAGGCGGTCGGCCTGGTATTTGACCATGTCCTCCGGGATCTCGGCCTCCATCCCGTCCACCGCCAGCTTGATCGCGGCATCCTCAAACTCCTGCTTCGCCTGTGCCTCCTTCCCTTCGCGGGCCTTGGTCTCAAGATCTTTCTTGAACTCAGCAAGCGTTTCAAATTCTGAAACGTCCTTGGCAAACTCGTCGTCCACCTCAGGCAGAGACTTTTCCTTGACCTCGTTCACCTTGACCTTAAAGAGCACGGGCCTTCCCGCAAGCTCCGGCTGGTAATCTTCCGGAAAGGTGAGGTCAATATCGACCTCGTCCCCCGCCTTGGTCCCGATCAGCTTATCTTCAAAGCCGGGAATAAAGCTGCCCGAGCCGAGCTCCAGCTCGTATCCGTCCGCCTGACCGCCCTCAAAGGGCTTACCGTCCATAAAGCCCTCAAAATCAATGACCACACTGTCCCACTTTTTGGCGGGACGATCCACGGAAACCAAACGGGTTGCGCGGCTGACATAGAGCTTCAGCTCATTTTCCACGTCCTCCTCGGTCACGGTGAGGTCGGGCGCAGGCACCACAACCCCTTTATAGGTGCCGAGCTTGACCTCCGGACGCACCGTCAGGCGCGCCTTGAAGGTGTAGCCGTCCTTGCCCATCTCGGCGATGGTGACGTCGGTATAGGCGACCGAATCCAGTCCTGACTGCGCGAGCGCCTGCTCGTAGTACTCGGGATAGGACGCGTTCACCGCATCACTGTAAAAGAGATCCGCGCCGTACATGCCCTCAATGACCTTGCGTGGGGCGTGCCCCTTGCGGAAGCCGGGGACGTGGATGCTGCCGCGCTGCTTTTTAAAGACCTTTTCGATCGCGGCCTCGAATTCCTCCCCGCTGACTGCGATGGTCATCTCAACCTTATTGTTTTCCAGCTTTTCAACGCTCTTGACGTCCATTTTGTCTTTTCCTCCTGTCGGCCTGCCGGAGCGCGGAATTCCGTCCGCAGGCCCTGTAACAATGATAGTCGTTATATTGTATCAGAACGCAACTCATATTTCCATACTTTTTTTCGTCAGTCACAAATCTTTTTGGGAACAAACTGTAAATAATCCGCCGAAATGAGGTGATAGCGGACTCCGCCGCGTTCGCCCTCCACCGCCAGACGGTGGCTGCCGCCGTGCAGGTGCCCGTAGTAGCAGTCGCACACACCATAGCGCTCCAAGAGCTCCATGATCTCCCCGCAGGTGTAGCCCTCGTAGCAGGGCGGGTAGTGGAGAAAGCAAATTTTTTCCGCCTCGCCCGCCGCCTTGAGCGAGGTCTCCAGGCGCATCAGCTCGCGCAGAAACACCTTCCGGTCACCCGTCTCCTCATAAAACCAGCCTCTCGTACCACACAGGGCATACGGCCCGTAGCAATGACAGTTGTTGTGGAGTATTTGCAGCGTATCAAAACCGTTCTCCGTAAAAAAGCGCTGCATCTTTGTCACGGTGGTCCACCAGTAGTCGTGGTTGCCCTTTAACAGAATCTTTTGACCCGGCAGGCGGTTCAGAAAGTCAAAATCCGCCTTCGCCTCCGCAAGCGACATGCCCCATGACAGGTCGCCGCACAGCACCACCGTGTCCGATGGGGAAACGCAGCGGAAGCCCGCTGCGAGCTTCTCCACATACCCCGTCCAGCTCCCGCCGAATACGTCCATCGGCTTGTCGCAGTCCAGGGAGAGATGGGTGTCGCCGATCGCATAGAGTGCCAAACAATCACCTCAGCATCCCCAGCACTTCGTCCGCCATGTGGTCCCGCCCGACGCACTGTTGGAAGCGCAGCGGCTTCCCTTTCAGCGCCGCAAGCGGTGCGGGGGCCGGGACGCCGGTCTCGGCGGTGAGCTGATCTAAAATATCGGTTCCGGCAGAAAACGCCGTCACGCCGAGGGCTGAGAGGACGCTGTCGCAGAATTTGAAAGGGCTCGCCGTGGAGACCACCAACGCCTGGGTGGTGTCCCCCGTCTCGATACGGTACTGCGCGAGCACGTCGAAGGCGACGGCGGTGTGCGGATCAATGAGGTAGCCCTTTTCCTTCCACACCCGCGCGATGACGCGTTTTGTCTCCTGGTCGTCGCAAAAGCCGGCGGCAAAGTGTTCCCTGAGCTTTTCCTGTATCGCGTTATCTACTGTGTATGTTCCATTTTCCGCAAGTTTCTCCATATAGCCGCGTACCGCCGCATCGTCCTCCCCTGTGAGGGAGAATAACAGCCGCTCCAGATTGGAGGAGATGAGAATATCCATGGACGGAGAGAGGGTGTTGTAAAACGCGCGGTTGCGGTCGTACACGCCTGTTTTAAGAAAATCGGTCAGCACGTTGTTGCTGTTCGAGGCGCAGATGAGCTTTCCGATGGGGAGTCCCATGCGCTTTGCATAGTACGCCGCCAGAATGTTGCCGAAATTGCCGGTGGGGACGCAGACATGCACCGGCTCGCCCGCCCTGCATTTGCCCGCCTTGACCAGATCGCAGTACGCCGAAATATAGTAGACAATCTGCGGTAGCACGCGCCCCCAGTTGATGGAGTTGGCGGAGGAGAGAAAATAGCCGCGCGCGTTCAGCGTTTCCCGCAGGGCTACATCGGAAAAGAGGCGCTTGACGCCGGTCTGGGCATCGTCAAAATTGCCCTCCACGGCACACACACCGACGTTCTCCCCCTCCTGCGTACGCATTTGCAGCTCCTGCATGGCGGACACACCGTCTTTGGGGTAGAAAACCAGAATTCTGGTCTGCGCCACGTCGCGAAAACCCTCCAGCGCGCCCTTTCCAGTATCGCCCGAAGTCGCCACCAGAATACACGCCGTCTTCCGCTCCCCCGTTTTTTCTAGTGAGGCTGTGAGCAGATGGGGCAGCATCTGCAGCGCCATATCCTTAAACGCGCAGGTCGGGCCGTGCCACAGCTCCAGACAGTGGGTGCTTTCATCCACCGTGTGAACCGGTGCCACGGCGGGTACATCGAACTTCTCCAGCCCATAAGCGCGCCGCGCAAACTCCGCCAGTTCATCTTTTGTAAAGCCGTCCAGATAGCGGCCCATGACGAACACCGCCCGCTCCTGATACGTCATCTCCCCCAACTGCTCCAGCGCGTCCGGCGGGAGAAGCGGAAACGTCTCCGGCGTCAGCAGCCCGCCGTCCGGCGCAAGGCCCTGCACAATCGCCTCGGCGGCGGCAAACCTGGCCTGCTTATCCCTTGTGCTTACATAGTACATACTTCGCTCACTACCCTCAACATATTATTGTAAAACAGATCTTCCAGCAGTGCCCCGCTGTAATTTCTGCGCAGCAGCGCTTCATACAGGCGCTCCAGGTCCCAGACGCCGCTGTAACAGCGCGGCAGACGGGCACAGCCGTCCCAGTCCCCGCCGATCGCTACATGCTTCTCCCCGCCGAGGCTCCAGAAGTGCTCAATGTGCGCGATTACGGTATCCGTGTCCGGGCATACGCCGAGAAAGTCGGAAAAAAAATTGATACCCGCGACACCTTTGCTATCTATTATCGCAGTAAATTGCCTGTCGGTCAAGTTCCTTGTATGAAAAAAGACACTGCGGGAATTTGAGTGGCTTGCAAAGAGCGGGGTATGTATCTCCTCCGCCACGTCCCAGAAGCCGGGGTCGGAGAGGTGGGAGACGTCCACAAGCATTCCAAGCTCTTCCATTCGGCGGACAAAATTGCGCCCCTGTGCCGTCAGCCCCTGCTTTTCCCCCTCCATGTGGGAGCCGGAGAGAGCGTTTTGCCTGTTCCACGTGAGGTTCACCGCGCGCACGCCGATGGCGTGCGCCCAGTCCAGCTGCGTAATGTCGCAGCCGAGCAGCTCGCCCCCCTCCACCGAGAGGAACGCCGCCGTCCGCCCCTCCGCCGCCGCCCGCACGGCCTCCGCGCCGGTGCGGCACTGACGGATGCGGTCCGGATGCAGCGCGAGCTCCCGCTGAAAAATCACGTACTCGGCGCGGATGACCTCCTCCAGCGGGCGGCCTAGGGTATCGTCCGCAAAGAGGGCGAAAAATTGTGCCTGCCGCCGGAATTTTTTGGTGCATCTCAGGTTCCAGTGCCCATCGGCGTCGCACAGTCCCGCGCCGGTCTCATAGCAGTGCAGGAGGGTATCGCAATGTCCATCGAATAAATCCATCAAAACGCGTCCTCTATGTAGGTGATGTGTGGCTTTTGCGTTTTCATCCCCTGCGGGGCGAGTACCTCCGCCACGTCGAAGCGCGGCTGGAGCGCCGTGGGATGCTCGGCGAGGTAGCACATCGCCGTGGTGCGCAGGGCCTGCTGCTTTTTCCCGGTGACCGCCATGCGTCCGGGGGCGAACGCCTCGCTGCTGCGCAGCTTGACCTCCACAAAAACCAGATATTCCTTGTTTTGCGCAATCAGGTCAAGCTCTCCGTACCGGGTACGGTAGCCGCTTGCCACAATCTGAAAGCCGCGCCGCCGCATGTCCTGCGCCACAAGCGCCTCTCCCCAGCGCCCGAGCACCTTCCAGTTGCCCCCGCTCACAGGTTTTTGAGAAAGCTCCTGCGGTGTACCGGACAGGGCCCGTATTGCCGCAGGCGCTCATAATGTAGTTTGGTCCCATAGCCCTTGTGCCGCTCAAAGGCGTACTGCGGGTATTCCTCCGCGATGCGCAGCATATAGCGGTCACGGCTTACCTTTGCCAAAATGGAGGCGGCGGAGATGTTGGCGCTCAGGCTGTCGCCTTTGATGACGGTGCGGTGGGGGAAGGTCATGCCCGCGTCCTTGTTCCCATCCACCAGCACAAAATCGGCGGGCGGGTCGAGGGATTCAGCCGCGCGGCGCATCGCGCGCAGCCGGGCCTGCAGAATATTGATGCGGTCAATCTCCTGTTCCTCTACCCATGTGACCGACCACGAGCGCGCGCGCGCGCAAATTTCGTCATAGAGGGCATCGCGCTTTTTTGCGCTGAGCTTCTTCGAGTCGGTCAGCCCCGCAATTTGCTCCAGCGGCGGCAGAACCACCGCCGCCGCAAACACGGCGCCTGCCAGCGGGCCCGCGCCCGCCTCGTCCGTTCCTCCGACCATCGTGTAACCCTCCGCCCAGCACGCTCGCTCGTACGCCCATGTGTCTATTGTGTCTATCTCTATCATACGCCGTCCCCCCGTATTGTTTCGCCTTCCGGCGCTTCCAGCGTAAACCTCCCGAGCTTTCCGCCGCGGTATTCGTCCAGAAGTATTTTGGCCATGCGCCCGGTATCCGGCACACCGCCCGAGAGGAGAAAACCGCGCTTTTTCGCGAGCCGCTCCAGCAGGTGCCAGCCCTCCTCCCCCGCTTCCGGCGTCAGACCATACCGCGCCGCTATAGCCTCGGGATAGCGCGCGATCAGGACGGCGAGAAACCGGCAGGCGAGATCCTCCATATCCATCACCTCGTCCTTGATCGCCCCCGTGAACGCCAGATGCAGGCCGACCGATTCGTCCTCAAACTTCGGCCAGAGGATGCCGGGCGTGTCGAGGAGGCTCAGCCAGCTGTTGACCGTCACCCACTGCTTGCCGCGCGTGACGCCGGGGCGGTCGCCGGCTCTGGTCGATTTGCGCCCCGCCACCTGATTGATAAAGGTGGATTTCCCCACGTTGGGTATGCCCACCACCATTGCGCGTACGGGCCGTCCGACCAGCCCTTTTTCCTTCCAGCGGGCTATCTTGTCCTTTAACACTTCCTCAATGACGGCGGTGAGCCGCCCGACGCCCTTCCCCTCCTTTGCGTTGGTCTCCAGCACGGCGTAACCTCTGCCCCGGAACCACATACTCCACACGCGGTTCATCGCGGGGTCCGCCTGATCGGCGCGGTTGAGCACAATCAGGTGCGGCTTGCCCTCTGTCAGCGCATCGATATCCGGGTTGCGGCTGGCAATTGGGATGCGGGCGTCCACCAATTACTGCACCAGATCCACCTGTTTGAGGTGGTTTTCCTTCTGCCTTCTGGGTTTGGTCAGGTGCCCGGGGTGCCACTGGATGTGGCTGACGGCCAAATCGTCTTTCTTCCAATATTATACAATAGAAAGCGTCTTTTTGCAATTCTTTTGCTGAAAAACCGTGTAAAAATGCGAAAAAGAGAGGTGACCCTCTCTTTTTCCGTTGCGTGTGCATTACACGCGCTCTTTGACCTTCGCCCGCTTGCCCACGCGATCACGCAGATAGTAGAGCTTCGCGCGGCGCACCTTGCCGCGGCGCACCGTCTCGACCTTC
Organism: Oscillospiraceae bacterium; assembly: GCA_020860545.1. GTDB lineage: Bacteria > Bacillota > Clostridia > Oscillospirales > Oscillospiraceae > JAJQEJ01. Next base: position 20,863 of record JAJBUC010000088.1, read on the forward strand.
TCAACCGAAGGGGAGTGAATGGGGAACACCTTCTCCACGCCAACCCCGTAAGAGACGCGGCGGACGGTAAATGTCTCGCCGATCCCGCCGTGCTTTTTGGCGATGACGGTGCCCTCGAACATCTGGAGACGCTCGCGTCTGCCTTCTTTTACGCGGATGTGCACGCGGACGGTGTCACCCACAGTGACGTCAGGCGCGGTTTCCTTTTGATATTTGTCCGTAAACATCTGTACCAGATCCATGATATCCTCCTAAAGTTTATAGGCGTTCATTCCGCCGATGACGGCGCAGAGGAACACCCTTTATTGAGTCGGAAGGTAGTATATCATACCGCAGAGCAAACTGCAAGTAAAATTGAAAATCTCTTATCTTTCCGTATCAGGACGCAATCAGGCCGTTTTCCTGTAAGAATGTCTTTGCCACCTCGTCGACACTCTTCTTAACACCGTCCACGCCCACGTCTACCTGATAACTCAGGTCAGTCATGACGTCGGTGGTCAGCCTGCCGGTGAGCATATCGAGCACCTCTTCCAGGTTAGGCGCCACATCCTGCATGCGGTCAAAGAGGTCGGCTCGCACGAGCAGCGCGCCGTTATACTCGGGGAAAAAGTTCCGGTCATCCTCCAGAAGCACCAGCTCGGCCTCCTTATTCAGTCCGTCCGTCGCGTACACCCCCGTAACATCCATGTTGCCGTTCTGGACGGCGGAATACTTCAAATTAATGTCAATCTGCTTTGCCTCCTTAAATTGCAGGCCATAGAATTCGGTCAGCGGAATATATTTTGCGCTGCCCTCCTCGGTGAAGAAGTCGTGCTCCGCGGCAAACACAAGCTGATCGGACACCGCGGCGAGGTCGCTGATGGTTTTCAGATTATATTCGTCGGCGATTGCCTGGGGAACCGCAACCTGGTAGGTGTTATTCAGCCCCAGCTTTCCGAGCAGCCGAACGCCCTCGGAAGCCGCCTCCTGATTGGCATAATCGTAGAGTGTCATGTCCTCCGGCACATCGGAGGGGTCGAGATGCAGGAAGGTGGTGAGCAGGGTGCCGTCATAGCTGTTCATGAGGTCGGCATTCCCCCGCACGATCTCGCTATAGGAGGCGGGCGGTGCCATCTCGTCCTTGATAGTCACCTTCGCGTCCGTATGTTCCTCCACCAAAAGCTTCACCATCCTGTGTATCAGCTGCATCTCGGCAAATTGTCCGTCATAGATCACAATGGTATCCTCGCTCTGTGTTCCGCTGCCACATGCAGTGAGCGTCAGGGCCAATACCCCCGCCAGCATTCCGGCCAGCCACTTTTTCATGTTTGTTTTCATACTTCTTCCATTCCTTTCTTTTGCTCCGGTGTGGAGCGCTTCATGCGTTGTTCTTTCATCCGTCTTTCGATCCATGCCATACCCATGTCGAAACCCACAGCCATCGCCATCAGCACGAGGGTTCCGCCTATAATCTGGGGCATGTCTCCTGTCTTGATGCCGCGGGTAATGATGCCACCCAGTCCGCCGCCGCCAACCGAGGCGGCAAATACCGCCACGCCGATCGCTGTTACCGTGGCAATTCTGATCCCCGTAAAAATAAGGGGAAAGGCAAGGGGCAGCTCCACAAGGAGCAGACGGTTACGCCTTGTCATTCCCATACCGGTGGACACCTCCTTCAGGACAGGGTCTACCTCAGAAAGCCCCACATAGGTATTGAGTACCACGGGAAGCAGGGAGTACAGGAGCAGTCCAAGGATCACGGTGGGCTTTCCTCCCCCCAAAAACACCATGATAATACCCAGCAGCGCCAGCACCGGAATGGTTTGCAGTACCTCCACCGCCCACAAAATGGGCTTTCGCACCAAGGGAAAGCAATAGGCACAGATACCGACGGGTACACCGACCACAATGGTACACAATACGGCCAGCACAACAATCAGCAGGTGATCAAGCACCATGGTCACTGTCATGACGCATCCCTCCTCAATGACCTCGGGATGACACGGCGCCTGAGCAGTTCAATGACCCAGCTCAGGAGCATCGCCATGACCGCGGCGGGAATGGCACCTGCCAGGGTCAGCATATTGTTGTTGCTGCTGATGCCGGAATAAATCAGGTCGCCCAGCCCGCCCAGGCCGATCATCGCCGCTAAAACCGCCCAGCTCACGGTATAGACGGTGGACATGCGCAGTCCGCTGAAAATCACGGGCATAGCCAGGGGCAGCTCAATATGCCACAGCACCTGTAACGGCGACATGCCGCACCCCTGCGCCGCCTCCTTATAGTGCGCGGGCACCTCAATGAGCCCCACAAACGTATTCTTCAAAATGGGAAACACCGCGTAGGTTGCCAGCGCAAAGATGACGGTGGAGGGCACCATGCCGTTATAGAGGAAAAGCACGCCGATGAAGACAATACCGGGAATGGTCTGGAGGACGGATAAAACGGGCAGAATCACATTGGCCCAACGCGGCATTCTGGACAGGAGAATCCCGAGCGCCAGCGCAATCACAAAAGCGATCGCCACGGAAACCAGCACATAGACCAGATGGACGCCAAACGCGGTGACGATCCGCCGCCAATAGAGCTCCAGGAAGTGCAGTATCATACCGTATCCCCCCAAACCGCGTCGGCCAGGGCTTTGGCGATGCTTGTCTTGGTGACAATCCCCGCCAGCGTGTTGTCGTGCCTGAGTACCACCACATAGTTCGCGTCTCCGCTGAGCAGCTTTTCAAAGCAGACATGCGCGTCCTCATCCACGTAGGAGACGGGATTCGACTGGCGGAGCAGCGGTTCCACCGTTTGAATCGTACTGCCCTTCTCCATGCGGTTGATGTCCGCGATGGAGACAATACCCGCGTAAGTCTCATCCCGATTCATGACGACGAGGGTATCCACATTCCGCCTCGCCATCAGTTCCACCGATTCCCGAATTCTGGCGTCAATATATGTGGTGGAGACGTTCTGGCGCAAAAAATCCGCCGCTGTCTGCGGCATAGCCTGCTCCGCGATGCTCCGCTTGCCCATAAAGCTGCGGATCAGATCGCTCGCCGGATGCTCCAGCATCTCACCGGGCGGTGCCATCTGCACGATTTCGCCCTGCTCCATGAAGATGATCTTGTCCGCCATATTCAGGGCCTCATTCATATCATGCGTCACAAAAACAATCGTCTTTTTCAGTTTTTTCTGGAGGTTTCTGACCTCATCCTGAAGCGTGGCGCGCGTAACCGGATCCAACGCGCCGAAGGGCTCGTCCATCAGCACCACGGGAGGAGAGGCCGCCAGGGCCCGCAGCACGCCGATCCGCTGTTGCTGGCCGCCAGAGAGCTCATGTGGATATTTGTGCGCATACTCGTCATAGGGCATCCCGACCATCTCCAGCAGCTCGTGCGTCCGCTCCCGCATTTTCCTCTTCTCATATTTCAGCAGATGAGGCACGACACAGATATTCTGCTCCACGTTCATATTGGGAAACAGGCCAATTTGCTGGATCACATAGCCGATGTTCCTGCGCAGCTTCACAGGGTCGGTCGTTGCAATATCCTCGTTGCCGATGTAGATGCGCCCCTCGTCAGGCTCAATGAGCCGGTTTATGGTCTTTAACGTTGTGGTTTTCCCGCATCCGCTGGGACCGATTAAAACCGCCAGCTCCCCCTCATCAATATGAAAACTGATTCCTTTTAAAACCTGCTTGTCCCCATAGCTTTTTCGGACATTCTCAAAACGAATCATCTCCCGCTCCTTTCCTGTGCCCTAAAATAGAATTCCACCTCCAAAGAGAATTCTGCGCACGATATTATATATCTTCTATTATAGGAAATGATGGGCTCAGAGTCAAGCCATATATCCCCATTTTGAGCAGATGTGCACACAAATTATCGTCCCTTTATACAAATAATTATGTATACATCGTAACAAGACTGTTCCTTTTTACAATTTTCTCTTCACAAACACGCCATTATGTGTTAGAATAAAAATAGTCTGCCTTTCTACATCGGCGCGATGATATCCTTCAGGAGGAATGCAATGAACTCTTATGAACATGATCCCCATTTGCCGCGTCTCCCAGTCCCTACGCTGGACGAGACCGCCGATGAACTGAAGAAGCGGATGAAGCCCATTGTATGTGAGGCGGATTTTTCCGCCCTCTGTAGGGCGCTGGAACGCTTCTGTGCGCCGGATGGGGAGGGGCCTGTCCTGCAGGAACGTCTGCTCGCCTTTCAGCATGCCCTGCGGGGTAACAGCAGCTGGCTGCGTCCGCTCTGGGATGATCAATATTTAGCTTATCAGTCATCCCTGCCGCGCAATATGCACTACACCCTGCAGCTGCGCGCTGAAAAATACGCGCCGAACGCGCTGCCCCATTTTACCGCCGCCATGGCGTGCACCATTCAAAGGATCCGTTGGGAGCATGTCCCCCCGGAGATGGCGGGTGGGGCTTATACCAGCATGGATACCATGGGCGGCATGTTTTATACCCGTATTCCCGCACCCCAGCGCGACGTGTTGTACTACCCACGCCTGACGGATCCTCTGACGGCGGCGGTGGTCTGCCGGGGCCATTGGTTCATTCTCTCCCTTACGGACGATGCGGGCATCGTCCACTCTCCCGACACACTGCAAACGGCCTTTCAACTCATCCGGGAACAGGCAGCCGCACTGTCGGCCGCTCCCGGCGTCGGTGCCTTTACCTGTGCCGACCGCGCGGAGGCGCTTGCGCTGCGCGGTGCCCTGTCTCATCACCTGCTCAACCGCCTGAGTCTGGAGAGCGTGGAAAAGGCGGTTTTTGCCGTCTGTCTGGATGAGGATGGCGCGGGAGAGGTCCCGTTTGGGCATAGCGTTCTGGCGGGCGACGCATCCAACCGCTGGTTTGATAAGTCACTTCAGCTCATTTCCTCTGGAGAGCGCCTCGGTGCCAGCCTGGAGCACGCCGGCTGTGACGGGATTATGTTCGCCTATATCCTCGGACAGGCCGACCAGGGGCTTTTAGACTATTCCTTCCGGTATTCTGAGGATACGTCTCCCGCCCATGTTCGTCCGCTCGATTGGTTTGTGCCCGCGCCGGTTGCCGCCAAACTGGGTGAAGTCCAGGCGGCCTTCGCAGCCTGGAACGCCTCTATATGCTTTGATGAGACGCGCATTGCCGCCCTGTCGAAAGCGACGCTCAAGCAGCTGCGGTGCAGCCCTGACGCCGTCGTACAGCTTCTGCTCCAGACGGCCTACTACCGCTGTGCCGGCAAGCTCCCCTCTGTATATGAGGCGGTGTCCACCCGGAGGTTTTACGCGGGCCGCACGGAGGGAATCCGCAGTGCGACGGAGGAATCCCTGTCCTTTATTGAGGCCTTTTGCACCGGGCAGCCCAACGCCGTGGTCGAAGCGCGTTTTCGGGCGGCGGTAGCCGTCCACAGTGAAAATACGGCACGGTGCAAGGCCGGCCTGGGCTGTGAGCGCCATATGACGGGGCTTTCCTGTATGCATCAGATGTATTTCCCCGAAAAGGAACTCCCGGCCGTATTTCAGACGGCCGCTTACCGGACGCTGAAGTACGACACGCTTTCCACGAGCAGTATCCCCGGCTCCGCCGTGGACTACTTTGCGTTCGTCCCCGTGGTGCAGGATGGGCTCGGTGTGGGCTACGCCCTGTATGACAGCGGCCTGCATGTGTCCGTCTCCTCCTACGCAGAGAGCGGCATCCGCCCCAGCGACTTTCTTCTCGCCTTAGAGGATGCCGGATGCAAGCTGCTTGCGCTGGCAGGGCTGTAATGCGCCGGAGGCAGAGAACCGCGCGCAAAAATCGCCCGGTTCTATGAGCCGGGCAGAATGACCATCAAACTATGGAGACAGGGGCTCCTGACATTGCGTTTCCTACGCTTGTCAGACAGCCCCTTCTCTTGTTGTTTCCAGCTTTGATTACCGGATTGCTCCTGAAATGCGGTAGCCCTTCCCGTCTAGGCGGAAACGCGCCGCCGCGCCGTCTTCCGGCGAATAGACGCCGCCACAAGCCACAGGGCGGTCAACAGGAGCGTCCAGCTCCCTACACGCAGCACCAGCAGCGCCGCCCCGCCAACCGCGAGGGCGAGAGAAAAGCACAGCGAGACCACACCTACCACGCGCGACGCGGCCTCCTCCGGCAGGCACAGATCCAGCAGGTACCATAAAATGCGCCCCCCGTCCAGCTGTGCGATGGGGAGCAGGTTAAAGATACACAGTGTCACATTCACGCCGATGCAGAGTGAGGCCAGTTCGCTCCCCCGCCCTGCAAAGGGAATGCAGAAATAGATGACCGCAAAATTGGCCGCCGGACCGGAGAGGGCGATGATGATCTGCTTCCAGTTGGCCAGCGGCCTGCGCGGCGAGAGCATCATTTCAGCGCCCACGCAGCTCAGGCGGAGCTTTTACACCCGACCAACGAGCAGGTTTTTGGCAACGAGGTGCACAAGCTCATGCATCACGGCCCCCGCAAACGCCTGCAGGAGGAGTTTCTGCGTGTCGAAATAAAAAAGCACAGCCGCCAGCAGGAGAAACCCGCCGGTGATCTCCAGCCGTTTCCATCGAATCGTCCCTGCCTTGCGCATCAGTTGCTTTCGATGTAGTAAATGGGGTTTAAGAGCACACCGTCCCGCTTAATCTCGAAATGCAGATGCGGCCCTGTGGCGTTGCCTGTCTCCCCCGCCTCAGCCACCTTCTCACCCTTGGACACAATCTGCCCCTTTTGGACACAGAGCTTACTGCAGTGGGCGTAAAATGTCTTGATACCGTTGCCGTGGTCGAGCTGGAGGTATAGCCCGTAAACCGGGCTATCTCCGATGTAATCCACCGTACCGTCGGCAAACGCGCCGATCGCCGTACCGGTGTCCACCGCGATATCCACACCGTTGTGAAACTTATCCTCCCCGTCCCCCGGATGGATGCGCCAACCGAACCCGGAGGAGACCACCCCCATCGCAGGGGTGACAGTGTCCGACAAGCCGAGGCTGTATTTGTCCATCGGCGCGTTGTCCGGCAGCGGCTCACCGCTGTAGTCCATGTGGATGACCTCCGGCTCCGGTGTGGCGGACGGCGCTGCTGTCTCGGCAGGCGTCTCCGCCGGTGCCTGTACTGTGGTCTCCTCCGCTGCCTGCACCGTCGTCACCTCCTCCGCCGCGTCGGGCAGTCCGAGCACCTGCGCCAGGGTCTGGGTGCTTTCAGCGTCAAACAGGCTCGCCGTCCGGTCCTCATATACCGCAAAATCCATCTCCGGCGAAAAAACGTGCGCGCTCACCTCCGTCGCCGTCATGCCGGACGGGCTGAACACCTCTACCCACAGCTGCTGCATCGTGTCCGCCACGGGCTCACCGCTCGAGATGGCGTAGCCGAGGTTGGAAAACACCGCCTTGTAATCCGTATCCGCGTGCAGCACCTGCACCATGCGCGCGCGCAGCACCTCCATTTGTTCCGGGAACACCCCCTTGCCAAAAAATACGCCAAAAAACAGCACCAGACAGACGCACAGCTGTGCCAGCCGCCGTTTTTCCCGCCTGCCCAGAAGCGCCTTGTCCTGCCGCCTGTGCCTGTTTTCTGGCCGACCTCCTGTCCGGCGGCCTGCCGTCTGCCGCCTCTTCTCTCCCGTACGATAGGTTGTCTCCATCACCGGCGACCATCCCTTCTGTGTAGCATGATTTCCTGCGTCATCTATATGCGGACAGGTCGTCGCTTATGAGTGCGGCCGGGTATTTATTATGATGCGCAAGCGGGTTCTGCCGTTGACAAGCGCGCGCAAATCAAGTAGAATAATCTCCGCAAGCAGGCTGGACAGCCGCGCCGGCGGCCCCAACGGGCCGCCGGTGAGGAAAGTCCGGGCTCCATAGGGCAAGGATAACGGGTAACACCCGCCGGGGGCGACCCCAGGAAAAGTGCAACAGAGATATACCGCCAGCGTATCCTGTGGGACACGCTGGTAAGGATGGAAAGGCGGAGGTAAGAGCCCGCCCGACGGTCGGGAACGGTCCGTCGCTGTAAACTCTATCCGGAGCAACGCCGTGGAGGAGCATTCAGGTTGACCCGACCGCTCCGAGGAGGCGGCTTGAGCGTGCCGGCAACGGCACGCCTAGATAGATGGCTGTCTTAAATGACAGAACCCGGCTTACAGGCCTGCTTGCTTTATGAAAAAATGAACGGGAGATGTGCGTCATGAAGCACATCTCCCGTTCCGATCTTAATAGAGCACGAAAAATTAGGGCAAAAGACAAATTTTTTGCCTTTTTTTAGTTGTCGCAGCCGCAAAAAAATGATATACTGGGTTACATAAGTTTTCTGTTCGTCTGGCACGGGGCCAGATTATCCGGAAAACACCATACGAAAGGAGTTCCCTCATGCAAATCAATTTACGAAAGCGTATTCCCGCATTTTTGCTTGTTTGCGCGTTGATATGTTCCCTTGCACCGTCTGTCTTTGCAGCCATTACGCTGGATACATCAGTTACCGTAGTCGCGGGCGAGACAGTACAGCTTACCTGCAGCGACTCCGCTGCAACCTTTGAAAGTACGGATACAACGGTTGCCACAGTGGATTCCACCGGCCTTGTAACCGGCAAAAGTGCCGGCACCGCTACCATCACGGCAACCGCCTCCGACGGTAGCGCCGACACCGCCACATGCGCGGTCACAGTCACGGCAGCGCAGGAGACGACAACCCCCGCCATTTCCCTGAACGCTTCCACCCTCTCCCTCACTGCGGGCAGTACCTCCACGCTTACGGCGACGGTAACGCCCTCGGGCCAGAGCGTTACATGGACGAGTGACACGGAATCGGTCGCAACCGTTTCCAGCAGCGGCAAAGTTACGGCGGTCGCTGCAGGCTCGGCAGTCATTACCGCGACGATTACGGTGGATGGTACCGACTATTCCGCGACCTGTACTGTGACGGTCACCGCCGCATCCACCTCTACATCCACCACCCTGTCCACCATCTCCTACACCGTGGAGGCGGGGGATTATGTCACCTTCAACAAATCAAATTTCTATAACGCGGTGAGTAGTCTTTCCAGCAGCACATTGAATTATATCAAGATCTCGTCGTTACCCTCCTCCAGCAGAGGCACACTCTACTACGACTATGATGACGGCGATTACGACAGTGACGTCGATACCTCCACCAAGTATTACTACAGCACCAGCCAGAGCTATAACATTTCCGGTATCTCCTTTGTGGCTTCCTCCTCCTACAGCGGAAGCTTCACCATCAGCTACACCGCCGTTGACACGGCGGGGACGTCGTTTACCGGCTCCATCAAAATCACGGTGGAGGAGGGCGACTCCTTCACCTATTCCACAGATCAGGATGAGCCGCTCACCTTCGACGCATCCGACTTTAACAGCTACTGCAAGGATCAGACCGGCTACAATGTCAATTATATTACCTTCACGCTGCCCTCCTCGTCATACGGTGTGCTCTACTACGACTACGACGACGGCGATTATGACAGCAAGGTAACCGCCTCCACCAAATATTACCGCTCTGATGACCCGTCCATTGACGATGTGACTTTTGTGCCCAAAAGCAGCTATACCGGCACCTTCACCCTCAGCTTCAGCGGAAAGACGACCAACAGCACCTCCTTTTCCGGCTCGGTGAAGATCACTGTCGGCGCTTCGGATGAAATTACCTACTCCATTGATGAAGACGAGGCGCTGACCTTTGACCTTTCCGACTTCACCTCATACAGCAACAACGCGGTCGGCGGGACGCTAAGCTATGTCCAGTTCACCCTGCCGGGCTCCTCAAAGGGTACCCTTTATTACAAGTATGACGACGGAGACTATGACAGCAAGGTGTCCGCCTCCACGAAATACTACCGTTCGTCCTCCCCGAAAATCGGCGACGTGACGTTTGTCCCAGCGAGCGGCTACACCGGCACCGTCTCCATCTCCTTCTCCGGGGAAAATACGTCAGGCGACAGCTTTGACGGTACGATTAAAATCAGCGTTGATGACGACGACAGCAGCAGCGGCGACGTCACCTATACGGCCAAGAAAGACGTGGTTGTCACCCTTTCGGCCAGCGATTTTAACGATTACTGTAAGGACGATACCGGCAGCAACCTCAACTATATTACCTTCAGCTCCCTGCCGAGCTCTTCCTACGGCAAGCTCTACTATGAGTACGATGAGGACAGCGGCGACTATGACAGCGCCGTGAGCACGTCCAAGAAATACTACCGCTCCTCCTCGCCCTATATTGACGACATCAGCTTCGTACCCAAAAGCGGTTACACCGGGACGGTCTCCATCAAGTTCTCCGGCGTATCCACCGGCGGCGATAGCTTTTCCGGCACGATGAAGATTACCTACTCCTCTTCGTCGTCCTCTTCCTCTTCCTCGTCTTCGTCCTCGTCCTCCAGCAGCAGTACCACCGTCACCTATTACACCAGCTATGCGCCGATCTCCTTCCTCCAGTCCGACTTCCAGAGCATCTGCACCGCGCAGAACAGCTCCACCCTCTCTTCCATCGAGTTCAGCACCCTGCCCTCCTCCGCTGCGGGCAAGCTCTATGTGGGCTATGCAAGCCCCTCCTCCACCGGCACGGCGGTCACGACAGGGGTATCCTACAGCGCATCCAACATCTCCGGTATCGTCTTTGTCCCCAAGGCGGAGTACACCGGGACGATCACCATGACCTACACCGGCACCGATACTAAAGACGACACCTATACCGCCTATGTGACCATCAACGTCACCGCCGCCACTTCCTCCGCGGTATTTAGCGATATGGGGAGCTACGCATGGGCGGCAGGCTCCGTGGACTATATCTACACCTATGACATCACAACAGGTACCACCAGCACAACCTATAACCCCGCCGGGAATATCACGCGCGGCGACTTTATCCTCATGCTCTACCGCGCCTTTAACCTGCAGGGGGACAGCTCCTCAAACTTCCCGGACGTACCCGCCGACAGTTATTACGCGACGGCCATTGGTGTCGCTAAGGATCTCGGCATCGCCCAGGGGAGCGACGGATACTTCCGCCCCACAGACGCCCTGACGCGCGAGGATGCGTTGGTTTTGATTCTGCGCACCATGCAGCAGAGCGGATACAGCATCAGCACCGCGACCTCCCTGAGTGACTACACCGACGCCTCTGCCGTATCGAGCTATGCCATTGAGGCCTGCGCAACCCTCTCTCAGGCGGGCGTGATCAAAGGGGACAGCGCCGGAAACCTCAATCCGAAAAATTCCCTGACCCGCGCGGAAATGGCCGTCATCCTCCATCGAGCGCTGACATTATAAGCAGATTTTGAACGGAAAGAACCGCTGTGCGCGAATGCGCACAGCGGTTCTTTTGATCCTATTCATTTCTTTGTTGTAATTAAGTATGCTTTACCCTTGCGCAAAGAATAAATTACTCCGCGGGGGTCTCCGTGGGGGCAGTCAGGCCCTCGTCATCGGCTGCCTCATCGGGTGTCTGAGACTCGTCAACAGG
>JAJBUC010000023.1 GCA_020860545.1 Oscillospiraceae bacterium
TCCTCCCCCGCGCGGATGAGCACGTAGGTAATCCCGTTGATGACGCGGGTTTCCACCATGTCGCCGCGGTCGGGCGCAACTTGTATGGCAACGTCTGGCGTGGTAAGATGCAGCTGCTTTCGCTCCGCAAGGTTGGCGGGGTTGAGCGCGACATCTTTGCCAAACTGCGCGTCAAAGCGCTCCTCAAAGTCCGTCAGGCGGGGTGCGGATACGCCACAGGCGGCGAGCACCTGCTTTACGCCCTGCCTGGAGAGCTTGAGCGGTTCTGGCTCTTTGCTCTCCTTGTGCCCTTCGATGATCTGGCACAGCTTTTGGTTGACCGCCTGCACCGTCTCCAGACTGCACTCCTCCGCAAGGGATTCACTCAGTACAGTCTGGAATGTCTCCTTCTGCATGGCGGCGGGCATGGGCAGCGCGGTGCGGAACACCGCGTCAATAAAATCCGCATGGCTCTCTTCAATGCTGTGTGTGTAGAACAGGGCATGGTAGAGATTGGTGCTGCGGCTGTCAAACGCGGGGAACAGAAAGCCGAGCTGCGGCGCGGCGACCAGAAAGTCGGACGGGCGGCTTTGGAATTCATTGTCACGCACATTGTACCGCAGCGCGGGCTTGGTCTGTTTGACCGGGCAGATACTGCACAGAATATAGTTGAAAACCTCATGTGCGGCGTCTGGCATTGCTTCTCCGTCCTGCGCGCGTGCGGGGACGTCATACGCGTCGTGGGCCAGCAGAATGAGATAGCTCCCATCCATGTTGAGGCTGTCGATCATCCGACGGAACATGGTCTGCACCGCCTCCTCGTCCTTGAGGGCGGAGGCGCGCAGTGTCATCAGCAGCTTATGCTCCTCCCCCTGCACCACCTGTTCTGTGGCAAAAGAAATGTCAATGAGATTTTTATCAATGGTACCGGAGAGGGTGCGCCGAAGCACGGCGAGAATTTTTTCCGCATCCTCCTCCGGCAAAAAAGAAAAGGACTGGTCAAACGCGGAGACGATCTCCTTTTTCTCATTTACATAACAGCCTCTAATGTGTGTAATATTGCTCTTTTCCTGCCGAAACCGGCGACGAATTTCTGCGATGTCTTTCTCGTTCATAGTATCCTCTGTTTCTTATGAGATTCCGGCAAGGTCTTTGCACACCTCGCCTGATGCTGTAGACAAAGTCTACAGCATCAGCATATTTGCAATAAAATCGTGATATGATTGCAAATATGTCGCCTGCGGGCGGATAATTGCACGCGAAAGACACCCCTGATGGGTTTCTTTCACACTATCTTCCGTTCCGTCTTGCAAGCTGATCCCTTTTGTCTTCAGTCTGCAGCGAGGTCTTTGCACACCTCGCCTGCCATAATCAGGCCGACGACGGCGGGCACAAAGGCGTTGCTGGAGGGGATTTGCCTGCGGGACTGGCAGGTACGCGCCGCGCCGGGCGGGCAGACGCACCCCGTCCGGCAGCTCTCATGCAAGTCCTCAAGCGGCTTTCTTGCCACTTCGCGGGAGTAGACCACCTTCAGGTGCTCCACGCCCCGGCGGCGCAGCTCCTTGCGCATCACCCGCGCGAGCGGGCAGACCTGCGTGTCCTGAATATCCGCGACCGCAAATGCTGTGGGGTCTAGCTTGTTCCCCGCGCCCATTGCGGATATGACAGGCACCTGCGCCGCCTGTGCGCGTACAGCAAGCTCCAGCTTTGCAGTCACCGTGTCCACCGCGTCCACAATATAGTCGTAGGCCGCGAAGTCCACCTCATACGCGGTTTCAGGCGTAAAAAACAGCTTGTGCGCACCGACGGCGCAGGCAGGATAAATCTCCAGAATGCGCGCGCGCATCACGTCCACCTTATACTGCCCCACCGTCTTATGGGTGGCGATGATCTGCCGGTTTAAGTTGGTCAGGCAGACCGTATCGTCGTCAAACAGATCGAGCCCGCCAATGCCGGAGCGCGCAAGCGCCTCGGCACAGTAGCCGCCCACGCCGCCGATACCGAAAATCGCAACCCGGCTTTTCGCAAGGCGTTGCATGGCGTCCGCCCCAAATTGAAGCCGTGTTCTGGAAAATTGATCTAACATGCTTGTTTGCTCCGTTCTGGTGTTGATTGCACGCGGTACTTCTTCCGGCGGGGCTCCCTCTGCCTCCCGCTGAGCAGGCGGAAAAAAGGAGCAAGCCCGCTAAGGGCATGGGGAATCCCTCCTTGGCAAGAAGTCGGGGCGCGCAAAAAAGGCCTAAACCTTGCCGGCAATCTCCTCTTGGAGCGTCACAAGAAACGCCTCGGGCGAAACCGTCCCCTGGTCGCCGCCGGTGCGGGTGCGCACGGCGACAGTCCCCTCCTCCGCCTCCTTGTCCCCGACAACCAGCATATAGGGGATTTTCTGCATCTGCGCTTCACGGATCTTATAGCCGATTTTTTCATTGCGGTAGTCGGTCTCCACACGGATACCGGCTGCGTCAAGCGTCGCCGCAACCTGATCGGCATAGCCCGCCGCGCGGTCGGTAATGGGCAGAACGGTTACCTGCACCGGCGCAAGCCACAGGGGGAACGCGCCCGCGTAATGCTCGGTCAAAATACCGATGAAGCGCTCAATGGACCCAAACGCGACACGGTGAATCATAACAGGGCGGTGCTTTTCGCCGTCGCTTCCGGTATAGGTGAGGTCAAAGCGCTCCGGCATCTGAAAATCAAGCTGGATGGTACCGCACTGCCAGGTGCGCCCGAGGGAATCCTCCAGATGAAAGTCGATTTTAGGCCCGTAAAACGCACCGTCGCCGGGGTTGACAACAAACTCCATGCCGCGCGCATCGAGCACCTGCCGCAGCACGCCTTCGGCATAATCGCACATCTCTTCGCTGCCGATGAAATCAGGCGGACATGTGGATAGCTCCACATGGTATTGGAAGCCGAAGGTTTGATACACAGAATCAATCAGGTCAAGCACGCGGCCGATTTCGTCCTGCATTTGCTCCGGCGCCATAAAAATATGCGCGTCATCCTGCGTAAAGCAGCGCACGCGGAACAGGCCGTGCAGCGCGCCGGAGAGCTCATGCCGGTGGACGACCCCCATCTCACAAAAACGCAGGGGGAGATCCTTATAGCTCCACGGCTTGCGCCCATAGACCAGCATCCCGCCGGGGCAGTTCATCGGCTTGATGGCATACTCCGCCTCGTCAATCTCGGTGAAATACATATTCTCCTTATAGTGATCCCAGTGGCCGGAGCGGTGCCACAGCTCCTCATTGAGGATGAGAGGGGTGCGTACCTCCTCATAGCCCGCCGCCTTGTGCACCTTCCGCCAATATGCCTCCAGCTCATTGCGCACAATCATGCCCTTGGGCAGAAAGAACGGGAAGCCGGGGCCCTCGTCGGAGAACATAAAGAGATCGAGCTCGCGGCCCAAACGGCGGTGGTCGCGTTTTTTCGCCTCCTCCATGCGTGCCAGATAGACGTCGAGCTCCGCCTTGGAGGGGAAGCAGGTGCCGTAAATACGCTGGAGCATTTTCTGGTCGGAGTCGCCGCGCCAGTATGCGCCGTTTACCGTGGTGAGTTTGAGCGCGTTGCCCTTGACCCTCCCTGTGCTGTCGAGATGGGGTCCTGCACACAGGTCGGTAAACTCCCCTTGCGTGTAGAAGGAAATCACGGCGTCCTCCGGCAGATCGTTGATCAATTCCACTTTATACGGCTCGCCCTTTTCCTCCATCAGGGCGATGGCCTCCTTGCGCGGCAGCTCAAAGCGCTCTAGCTTGAGCTTCTCCTTGCAAATTTTGCGCATCTCCGCCTCCAACGCCTCCAGATGCTCCTCGGTAAAGGCAAAGGGAATGTCAAAGTCGTAGTAAAATCCGTCCTTGATGGCCGGGCCAATGGCGAGCTTTGCCTCCGGGTACAGCCGCTTGACTGCCTGTGCCAGGATGTGGGAGGTCGTGTGGCGGTAGGTGTTGCGGAATACCTCATTGTCAAAGCTATACTTGTTCTCTTCGCTCATGGGAGTGCCTCCTTTTTATGATGGGGCAGGCAAAAAGCGCCTCACCCCCAGATATCATTCCAGGGGTGAGACGCAAGCATCCCACGGTTCCACCCTGCTTACGGCAAACGCCGTCGCTCGTGTACGCTGTAACGGGCGCACCCGAACCCATATACTGACGCATAAGCGTGTTCCACAGGCAGCTCAGGGGCGGTTGGCGCGCCGGTCCGGTCACCAAGGACACTTTCAGCCGGAGATGTCCTCTCTCTGTGGGGCGGAGCCGGGGTGTAATCCCCTTCATCGCTAGTTATATACATTATATCTTGCCCGTTTCGGGTTTGTCAAGTCATGAGATAGCAGAACTTAGTGGAGGCCGTCGGCACTATTCCTCATACCCTGCGGATGTATCAATCGTGATTGTGTTTGCAGCGCCGTCCCATGTGACGCCAACATCAAACGCCTTTCCGATATCGCGCAGCTTGAAATAGTTGTTGCCGCCGATCGTATAGGCAGTGAAGTCAACCGCAGTCCCGTCCAGATAGATGTCGGAGGTGGTCGCAGTCGCTTCTTTTGTCCCACTGCCCTTTGCGGACATCTCACCGCCTACCGCTGTATAGGCTTTCCCGCTGGTCAGATCGATTGCGTTGCGCTGGCTGTCCCATGCCACCTCAAATTGTGCGTCTGTATCACTGAAAATATAAGCCAGATCACGCAGCTTGAAATAATTGTTACCGCCTATATTATAAGCATCGAAGCTGACTTTTTTCCCATTGACCAATACGGTTGACGCAGTGGGCGTTGCGGTAACGGTAGGGGTGGTGGCTGAAACGCCGGTACCTGACCACTGCCACCCCTTGACCTTGATAATATAGTCCTCATCGCCCTTCGACGCGGTGGCGATTCCATCGCTGAAATCTTGCGCCAGAGTGTATTCAGCCGGTACAATTACAGTTCCGTTCTGGTCAATATAACCGTACTTGTCATTTTGTTTAAATTTTGCAAGTCCACTATTGAACGAGTAGACTAAATCAAAATCCGTCGGCTGGAATGTGCCGGATCCATTGATATATCCCCAAGCGCCATTTTTTCGCGCCACGCCAAGCCCTTCGCTGAATGTTCTGATCACGCCGTCTTCCGGCTGTATAATAACTTTTCCACTTGTGTCAATAAGACCGAATTTTTGTTCTAATCCCCATCCTGTTGTGATATATGCGTAGCCGTCGCTAAACTCTCCAATGCTGGTATATTGCATCGGAACAACCAGTTTGCCGGTTTGATCAATCAGGCCATACAGGGCGTTCGTGCTGGTTCCGGTTCTTACTTTGGCAAGGCCGCTTTCAAACGCGTAGGCCCCTTCAAATTGATATGGAATCACCAATTTGCCGGTTTTGTCGATATACCCGTATTTGTATCCGGACGGGTCGGCAACCGCTGCAAGCCCTTCACTGAAATCTTCCGCAAAATCGTATTGCGCGGGAATCACTAACTTACCTGCAAGATTGACATAGCCATGCTTACCTGTAATCATGTCACCGGTTCTGACCCGGATCATGCCGTCACTGATCCCATAAACAGCGCCATAATTGAGTGTTGCAACCGTCCCGCCTGTTGTGTTGATCAGCTGATACGCATTATTTGCGTACGCGACAGAAAGGCCATCGGTAAAGTTACTCGCAAAATCAAAGTTGTGTGGGATGACCAATTGTCCGCTGGTGTTATAAAACCCTGTTTTCTCATTCTTTTTCATACCGATCAGCCCTTCTTGAAAGCCATCGGTATATTCGAATTCGAACGGCAATATCACCTTGCCGTTGCTATCAATACAGCCACGATAACCACCTTTTGTCGCGGTAAGAAACCCCTCTTGGGCTTCAAACAGGATATCGTACTGCCCAATTGGTATAATTTCAACCTCAATAGACGCATCAGACGCTGCAAGGGCCGGTACAAAAAAAGTCAGGGACATAGCTGCTGCCAGCAGGGACGTGAGTAAGCACCGCATTTGTTTCATCAATATTCTCCTTTTCCTTTTTTCCAATTCCTTTGGTAGGTACGCGCTCGCAATAACATATAAAACTAGTCTAACATAAAGCGACATGTTGCGTCAAGCA
>JAJBUC010000091.1 GCA_020860545.1 Oscillospiraceae bacterium
CTTTTTAGATTAGAGTAGAGTAGTTTAGTAAGGTATTTTTTCAATGAGATGCTATCATGATTAAACGAAAATGTCAATCGATAGATTTTAATTCGCGCAAATAAAAAAGAGAAGCGCTACACTATAACTTTTCCTGAACAGCGGAACTATATCCGCCGGGGTGATTGCGCCCCGGCGAACAAACTTCATGATAACTCTGTAAAAATCCATAATCTAGCCTGATAATGAAAACAGCAGAGATACTTATCCTCGTATTACCGTACAGCCGTATCTCACCATATACCTATGACACTTAAAAAATGGACCTGGGGATTGCTACCTTTTTTTCTTCGGCGACTTGCATTTTTGCATAGCATGAGGTATAGTGTAGAAAAATATTGAAATGCAGGGGAACGCTTTTGCGTTGAGAAGGTAAAACCTGACCCTTTGAACCTGTTGGTTAACACCGACGTAGGGAGCATCTAAACACAAGCTGTTTTATGCCTTCCCGCCGGGGAAGGCATTTTGTGTTTATCGTATAATTGAATATTTGCATGTCTGTGGGGGGACGCTTTTGCGTTGAGAAGGTAGAACCTGACCCTTTGAACCTGTTGGTTAACACCAACGTAGCGAAGCAAATCATCCATTTGATGATCTGGACGCTTCATGTATACGCGAAGCGTCCTTTTTTATTTGAGGGGGTGCTTTCCATTATTGTTGGAAAGCGCCTTGTTTTTAAGGAGTAACACGATGAGAAAAAAAGTAGCCTGTTACATATTTGGAGCTGGTGAGTTCCACGGTCCGCCACCCACTCCCGCCCCCGCCGATTTCGTTATCGCTGCGGACGGTGGTTTCGTATATGCCGAGCAATGTGGCATTGTACCCGACCTAATTGTGGGCGATTTTGATTCCCTATCTGAACCGCTATCTGACGGCTTTGGCACCGTCTTTCTCCCGCAAGAGAAAGATGACACAGACATGGTGGCAGCTTTGCGGGAGGGATGGCAGCGTGGATTTCGCACCTTCTATATCTACGGTGGGACAGGAGGACGCCTTGACCATACCCTTGCAAACATCCAATGCGTGGCGGATTTGGCACACCGGGGTGGTCGCGGATACCTGTTTGACCGGGACATTGTTATCACCGCAATCCGAAACAGTAGCGTTGCATTTCCGTCGTCCGCAAAAGGGACAGTTTCCGTCTTTGCCTACTCGGAAACTGTAACCGGCGTGTACGAGCGCGGCCTGAAATATCCGCTCTTTGATGCAACGCTGGTGAACACCTATCCATTGGGAATCAGCAACGAGTTCACGGATGTACCGAGCAGTATTTCGGTACAGGACGGAACGCTGATTATCATATTTCCGAGAAATATACAGGAGGTTGAAGTGTGAAAAAAGTATTGAGCATTGCAGGGTCAGACTGTAGCGGCGGCGCGGGGATTCAGGCCGACTTAAAGACTTTTTCGGCTCACGGGGTATTTGGCATGACCGTCATTGCATCCGTAGTTGCGGAGAACACGTTTCGGGTGATTGAATATCAGGACGTGCGCTCAGACATCATTGAAAAGCAGATTGACGCGGTGTTTGAGGACATTCCCCCTGACGCAGTGAAAATCGGTATGCTGTCCTGTCGGGAGGGGATGCTGGCTGTGGCGAAGGGGCTGCGTCGATGGAAGCCCGCAAACATTGTGATTGACCCGGTGATGTATGCCAAAAATGGCTGCGCGCTCATGAACCCGGATTCCATTGACACGCTGATTGCCGCAATCGTGCCGCTGGCCGACTTATTGACACCCAATATTCCAGAGGCAGAAAAAATCACCGGTTTGCATATCCAAACGCAGGAGGACATGGCGGAGGCCGCGCAGCATATACAGGACTTGGGCTGTCGAGCTGTGCTTGTCAAAGGCGGTCACAGCACAGGCGATGCCACTGATGTTCTCTATGATGGCACGAATTTTCATTCCTTTTCCGCTCCCCGTATCCACACGAAAAATACCCACGGAACCGGCTGTACCTACTCGTCGGCCATCGCCTCCAATCTGGCGCTGGGATTCCCCCTATCCGAGGCGGTAGAACGCGCAAAGGCGTATGTCACAACCGCTATTACCCACGCGCGGGAAATAGGCAAAGGAAATGGTCCGACCCACCATTTTTATGACCTATACAAAAACGGATTACAGGAGGAACTGCGATGAACACAATCTACACCACACTCATTAGTCAGGTACGGGAGAGAACACCTCTGATTCACCACATCACAAACTATGTCACGGTCAATGACTGCGCCAATATTACGCTGGCCATCGGCGCGTCCCCCATCATGGCCGACGCGCTGGAGGAGGTCGCCAATATTGCCCGAATTGCCTCTGCGGTGGTACTCAATATGGGTACACTAAACGAGCGCACCATTTTATCTATGCTGGCTGCCGGAAAAGCCGCGAATGAGGCCGGAGTGCCGGTGGTATTTGATCCGGTGGGCGTCGGGGCCTCCGCACTTCGCAATGAAGCCGCTGCCCAACTGACAAGTGAAATAAAAATCAGTGTGCTACGGGGCAATATCTCTGAGATACGCTTCCTCGCGGGTCTGCCATCGGAGACGCAGGGCGTGGATGCCTCCAATGCCGATCTGAAAAACGCCGGAGACACTGCAACCATTGCCAAGATGCTCTCAACAAGGCTGAACTGTGTGACCGTGATTACTGGCGCAGTGGACACAATATCGGACAGCAAGGAGGTCGTGTGCCTAGAGAACGGTCATCCAATGCTAGGACGCATTACAGGGACAGGTTGTATGTGTTCTTCCCTCATCGGCGCATTTTGCGGTGTCTCCCCGGACAAGCCAATGGAGGCGGCGATCGCCGCACTGCTTTCTATGGGCATTGCCGGAGAGATAGCATTCGAAAAATCCGGGCGGGAAGGAACCGGCAGCTTTCGTGTGGCGCTCCATGATGCGGTCAGCCATATGAGTGCGGAAATCCTTAACGAGAGGATGAAGTTTTTGTGAAGCCTGATATTGACTACACTCTGTACCTTATTACAGACCGAGAGCTGATGTCCTCGGCTACCATCGAGGAATCTGTCGAGGCGGCCATTCGGGGCGGCTGTACACTTGTGCAGCTCCGGGAAAAAACCGTATCGTCACGGGAGTTCTATGAAACCGCCCAGCGTGTGCGGGCGGTGACTACCCAGTTGGGCGTCCCGCTCATCATCAATGACCGGGTAGACATTGCCCTCGCTGTGGGTGCCGATGGTGTTCACGTTGGCCGCAATGACATACCGGTGGGTGTTGTGCGTCGGATTGTCGGTCCTGATCGGATTGTCGGCGTGTCGGCCAGTAATGCCGCCGAGGCACAGGCCGCCGTGGATGCCGGGGCCGATTATCTCGGTGTCGGCGCAATGTTCGTTACCGGCACCAAAAGCGATGCGGTCATCACCACTATGGAGGAACTGCGGAACATTCTGGAGATGGTGGAGCTGCCCATCGTCGTCATAGGCGGAATCAATCGGGAGACCGTTCTCAGGTTTCATGGAATCGGCGTCGCTGGGGTGGCCGTGGTGTCGGCCATCGTCGCCCAAGCGGATGTAGCTGGTGCGGCCAGGGAACTGAAAACACTGCTGCTTGAGGGGAGCGCCGGGGCATGAACGCATACATATTTGACTTGGATGGCACTCTGCTGGATTCTATGGATGTGTGGGAAAAGATTGACGCGGAGTTTTTGACCAGGCGTGGTCTGGCCGTGCCGTCTGACTATGCTCAAGCTGTTGGCTCCCGCAGCTTCCCGGAGGCCGCCCAATATACGATAGAGCGGTTTGGTCTGCCGGACAGTGTGAATGATGTACTGCTGGAATGGAAGAACTTGGCTCTATATGCCTACGGCAACACAGTCCCGCTGAAACCACATGCCCGGGAATATCTTGAAGCACTCAAGGCGCGGGGCGTGAAGCTCGGCATTGCCACCAGCTTGTCCGCCGATTTGTACGAACCGGCTCTTCGTAACCACGGCATTATGGATCTGTTTAGTGTGATCTGCTCAACCGATGAGGTGCAGTTCGGCAAAACGAAGCCGGATGTATTTTTGCTTGCTGCTGAAAAGCTGGGCCTTGCTCCGGGAGAGTGTGCTGTGTTCGAGGACATTCTACCGGCCATAAAAAGTGCTAAACAAGCCGGGATGACGGTGTATGGCGTTTATGATGAATCGTCCAAAGACTGTTGGGCGTTAATACAGAAAATTGCAGACGGTGTGTTGCTGGATTTTCAGAACGCACCGCTACCAAAATAGAGGAGAAATTTGATATGTCATTTTCGAGAGAGCTCAAAGCCCGCACCACTAAGGTCTGGGAGGAGGGATACAACCATCCATTTGTACAGGAGATTGGGCAAGGCACCCTCAACAAAGAAAAGTTTCAGTTCTATCTGCTTCAGGACTATCAGTATCTGTTGCAGTATGCAAAAGTATTTGCACTTGCCACGGTCAAAGCGGAGAATGAGGACATGATGACCCTCTTATCCGGTATTCAGCACGGCATCCTCGCGGAAGAAATGAATCTGCACCGGGAATACATGGCGGGTTTTGGTATCAGCAGTGAACAAATGTTATCGGTAAAGCCATCTCTATTTAACCGCACCTACACCGCAAATATGCTGGCGGTTGGGCAGACCGGCGATTTGTCCGAAATTCTGGCCGCTGTTTTTCCCTGCGGATGGACATATTGGGATTATGCCATACGGCTAAAAAAGCAGTATGCTGACCGGTTGGAAGGTAATTTCTATAGGACGTGGATTGAGAAATATGCCAGCTTTGACTTTGCAAATTCCTTTGAGTGGTTTTATGATGCCATTGACGAGATAGTAACCCGAAAGACAGACGCCGGGCGGGAGCGGGTTGCTGAGATATTTGCATCCAGCGTTGAGTTCGAATATCTGTTTTGGGATATGGCCTACAAACAGGAAATGTCCTACTGCCTATAACACACTGCCGATTATTACGTCAAGTGGTGCCCCGACAATGAAGTGTCAACAGTCTACCAATGAGAATGAGTGTGTTAGTCTACTATAATTCATGACGGTGATGGATATTGAGATTTTTTGCGGATAAATCATAACGAGGTGGTGCAATGACCAATCCTATACTAGCAGTAGATAAAAATGCTGCTGTAAGCCTACAAGAACAGGCAGAGTGGATAAAACATGGTATAGAAATTGTGCGGGTGTTGAGTCAGAATTTTTTGAAGCTAGCAATACCAATGGTTTGATGGCTGTTGATATGTAGAATTATCTCCCTAAACAACTAAATATGAGTGCCATTTTAAGCGTGTTTCATTATAGGACCGCGCTTTTTCTGCCTTGACACGAGAAATATTTTTACTCCTTGCACGTGTTCAGAAAAAACTGGAGAAGCGCCGCTCGCACGGTGCCTCTCCGCTTAAATCTATATCCTAATTTGTATATGTCCAACAATTTTGGATCGGTACAGAAGGAAAACATCTGCAATACGCCCTTCTTTTTACACAAAGAGGTGAAACAATGGCTCTGCCTAGATACCACCGCCGCGAAAGCGGCGATGGGCTATTTGAAATTTCCCATTGTCATTAATTGCTTTTTTAGCAAAGGAACCAGCGGGTTCTGACAACTGTTGAGCCAAGCCAAACAGAGGGAGTGGGGCGGCTGCATTTCCAGTCTCCTAATCTGATCCGATTGATTAAATTGAGTGAGCCCATCAAGAATGGTAACGCCGTTTCCAAATTCCACATTGGACATAACAGATTCAATATTTGGCAGGCTTTTGACGGCCGGGCAAAAATGATAATGACGGCAATATTCCAGCATAAGAGGACGGGTGGGATCCGAACTTGCATCCCCCAGGCAGAAGAAGGTTTCATTTTTAAAATCGGTCATGACAATGGAATCTGTGCTTTTTTTAATCAGCTTTGTTGAGTAGACCAGATATTTTGGGACATCAAAGAGCTTCGCCAGTGAAATATTGCTCTGGGTAGAGACAAAATCAGTTAGGTTCAGGCAGGTGTCAATGGCACCTTTGTTGATCAGTGCAAGCATATCC
>JAJBUC010000079.1:0-13903 GCA_020860545.1 Oscillospiraceae bacterium
CTTACAGGATACCCGTAGTCTGTAAGAACACTCCAACTGGTGCGCGTGGTGAGTCAGGACTTTTTCAAGAAAGATAGCAATACCAACGGCTTGATGGCCGTCGATATGTAGAATTATCTCCCAAAACAACTAAATCAGAATCATATTAAGTACGTTTCGTTATCGGAACGTGCTTTTTGTTCCTCAACAAGATATTGCCTCAGTCAACGTCGTAACATATTTTTTGAGTGTTTCTGCATTCGTTCAAATAGTAACTTTAAACAGGTTAACTTCCTAATGATTATATGGATTAGACCTGTCAGCTAGCTTGCGCTCATCAGCTTTATGGCACAAAAGCGAATTACTGAATTTCTTCCCCTAACATTATTTTGGGCATAGTGGTTAAACAGCGCGTCCACCGCTTATAAAAGTGCTCTATGCCCAATTTTGATACCCGCGCATGGGTTGCTTTATCTTGCAATACCCAGTGCAAAATATATGTGACCTTTCCAACATATCGAGTGAGCTCTATAGGAGGTTCACCATTTTTCACCGCATTAAAGTCTTGTTGTCGGTGGGTTCTTTTGACATAGGTAACGTCAATAACGCCATCTTGCCCCTTATAGAATGCTGATACTTCACGCATAAGTTGCTCGATTTCATCTTGTTTATCTATTTTCGCTTCATAGATACATATTTCATGGAACATGAGATGTCCCCCGTTCACATTCTATTCCGTATATACCAGCAATTATAGCCATAATTGCATTATATGGATAATACGAATACGCTAAATAAATATTTCTGGATACTTATATTCACGGCATAACTTCACCAAACTTTTTTCTGCGATAAACTTTTCGATTTTATAGAACTCCCGTGCCTTTTGGGGACAAATACGAACGCACCGCATACAGGTAATGCATTTATAGTTATCCATTTTTTGAAGCTCATCTGAAGGGATCGCTCCTGCCGGACACATTTTCGCGCAAAGACCACATTTAACGCATGATGATGTAGTATGGGGTTTGATCGGTATGGTCTGATACTTTCGATAATTGGGATTTCCTTTTACACGCAAGTCTATATGGCTGGTGGCATCCCACGATTTTAGTTTACTTGTCAAAAGGTCAGAAAACTTGTTAATTTCCTTGCAATCTTCAGCATTGGGGCGGCCTGTCCCAAATTTTTGCACTACGGAATGCTCTGTCACAAAGGCCGCCGCCGCAATGACCATAAACCCGTTTGTCTGCACGATTGTTTTCAGTTCTAATAAAGAATCGTCATAGTGGCGGTTACCAAAAGTGGCAATCAAAGCAGCCGGAGTTTTCTCTCCGCGCATGGAAGAAAAAAATTTTGCAGCAAGCGCAGGAACGCGCCCGCTGTAAACAGGAATAGCAATAATGACAAAATCATTCTTGTCAAAAGACAAAGAATCATTGCGATTCGTGATGTCAAACTCTTTGGCACTCCCCGATAAATTATTGGCTACTTTTTTTGCAATTTCTTTGGTCGTATTGGTTGGACTGAAATAAACGATATTGTAAGTTCGAGACAATCAATACACCCCCATTCCGTTTGCACATTATTTCGACTAAGCCGTACTACCGATTATAGCAATAATCCATATCTACAATTTATCACAGAATTGCTGTTTTGTGAATACCTCTCCTTGTTCATGCAATCTTTACTGCTTTCCTAAGCGAAAACGGTGAAGAATTTAAAGGAGGCAGTCAGTAAGTAGAAGGAATAGAGCCACTCCCTCTTGAGCTACTCTGCATATTAGCAACCCATAGAGATCTATTAGAAAACTGGAAATAGGAAGGCGTAAGCACAAAAAAGTAAAGTCGTCGAACTCGACTGAATTCGACGACTTTTGACATTGGTCGGAGTGGAATTATAGGACTTGGGAAAACACTGATAAACAGAGGGTTTACAGACTTTCAAGCGAGTATAATCTATGAATATTTCACACAAGCGCGGCCTTTGGAGATAAGGGCGGCGCTTTTGTGTTGAGATGACTTCATTTGAATATTAAGGGCGATACACAAAAAGGTAGGATGAGGGCGTGCCATCTTTCATCAGCTTTATGCTACCTTTGCGTATCAACCGGTTTTGTATGTGTGGGAGTTTGCTACATTGCCGGAGTGTTTACTCAGGATACAATTTGCTCCAGTGCGGTGCGCATATCTCCTTGAAAAATTCCCCCATGATAGCAAATAACCGTTTGTATATCCAGCCCTTGCAGCTTTCGCACAGAACGGACAGCTTCGTCTATATCCAGCGAATAATCCGCATTGGGACCGGTGAGCATACCGCCCACCACATTGAGGGCATCCCCGGTAATCAGGACACCTCCATCTTTGCGGTAGAGGCAGATATGGCCAGGTGTATGCCCCGGCGTATGCAGTACGATAATGCCGCCGCAGAAGGGCAAAACCTCACCGTCACCGACAAGTTGATCCACGGCAAATCGCCTGGAAGCAAAGCCAGCGCGCATGTTGTCCCGCATGGCCTTTAGCCCGTCAGGTATGTTATCGCCCGCCGCCTCAAGCGCCTCCAGCTTTACAGGTGTTTTCCGTCCATCCAGATATGGCGCCTCCAGCACGTGCGCCATTAAGGAAAGCCTTAGACATGGACAGTCCGCACGAAGCAAAAGACATTCTAACAGAGTGGATTGAAAACGAGGCTTTTGATTTATCTGACCGAGTGTCGCAATCAGGCGTTGAATTTGATTACAAAGCAAAGCCATATAAGCCAGAGCATATTGAGCCAGCTAAGCCAATGCCACAAGTTGCACTTGACGAGATTTATTCAGCTTGTGACCGTACTTTAGAAACGCTTAATAGGTTGCGTTGGCATACAGAGGACGGCATTGCCCCAGAGATATTAAAGGAATTTGGTGTTGCATACAGCCCAGAAAACGGCACTATCATTCTGCCGCACCACAACATTAATGGCGATATTGTCGGTTTATATGAGCGCAATTTTTTGCCTTTAAGAAAATTTGTCAAAGAGTATTACCCCGATATGCCGCCCAAAATACAACTTAAATTTCCAAGGGCAAAATACGTTCCACTTTTGAGGTCAGAAAAATATCAGACAGGGTAAGCATACCGAGCGAGTTAGAAAAGGCGGTAGAAACGCATAGGAATAGGCTAATAAGGGAAAGCATTGAGTGAGCCAAGTCACTTTGTGGCAGTCATACGCATTACTTTTATAGTTAAAACCTATACCAATTATGTACAAGCATGATATAATGAGCGTCACAATTCATTTGGTTAGGCGAATATACAATATTTATGAAAGGTTCTAATACTATGCCTCAAGAATTAGACTGCGGCGCACATGTGTTTCTCTTTAACGCTGATGAGCCGGAAGTAGGTTCATATTACGGAGATCCCTGCAACAAAGTGTTATTTGATGCTATTTCAAAGCATAACTCCATTTTTTCGAGAATTTATAGCGGAGATTTGTTACTACATAATTTATGCACCCAGATTTGCGAAGTAGAAAGGTCTGGTAATTCTACTCGCAGAACTATTTCCGTGGAAAAAGACATATATGTAACTGTATTGACTGAATTAGCACAATCCATAAAAGAGCAGTTTAATACAGTTACGATACATGATCTCCCCATGGAAATAGCTAAACATAATATTTACTGCATCGTTCTAACGAATTTACCATATTCAACAAGGAATGCGATTGACCGGTCAATTAAAGAATTCAATGGGTACATTGGTCTGTTTGAAATAGACTTAGGGAATCCATTACATGTTACATTATTTCTTGAATCACTAATAAATCATGGTTTTTTGAAAGAAAACATATTACACTTGAAGGATGAATACGATCGAGAGGATGTATTTATTCCAGACTGGGCACAAGAAAACCCTGTTATTGATGTCAATATCATTAGTTATGAGGATTTTCATGCTGCGGCCCCAATTTTGATATACCCTCCAGAATTATCTGCTAGGGGTGAGCGTTTTCGTAACATCATGATGATAAAGGGCGAGGAAGATCATTATCAAAAAATAGCCAAAGAATTATTAGATCGTGAAGGCGAGGATTTTAAATATACTGTAAATGGTAAGCTATCAGATGAGAATGTAATTATTCCAAAAGAGAAGCTTACAAAATATGCTCTTAATTTTGAACATTTTGATGGTAAATCAAAGGCTAAACTCTTTAAAGATTTATTGGGGATCACAAAAGAAAATTGGAGATATTTAGCGGCACAGTTGGAAAATGGATTACCTAACGGAAAGTTATGCAATGTAAGGAAAACGGATTATGGTATTCAATACTATATTGACATACCTGTGAAGGGGCTAAATGGGATTTCTAAAACTGTTCGTACAGCATGGATTACAAAAGATCAAACTAATGCATTGACTACAGCCTATATAGCTGATGAAAAATACCAGAAAAACATTGAGGGAGAAGAGCCTTCTGTAGTAAATTCTTCAGAAGGCGATGATTTTTGGAAAACATTATATAGTTTTGCACATAATGAAGCAATTAAAGCTTCTAACAAAGTTATTCCCACCCCTATGTATATAACAGGTTATTCTGAACCAATTTTGGAGGGGCTATGCGGTTATGCATGGATTGTTGTAAAAGACGCTAGAAGAGGTTTCGCAAAGTGGTTAAAAAACAACGAAATAGGATATCCATATTATAAAGGTGGACGGCAAGTTTTTGCTAGAACTCCTAGCCAGTCACATGAAAGAGCAAAGACATATGCAGAGACTTTTGAGAGAATACTTCGACAAAATGGTGTCGAATGTTATTCTTCATCACGATTAGACTAAATCTTCCGCTCCCGCTCTATTGTAAAGCAGGAGCGGAACGCTATTTTATAGGTTAAAAGCGGCGGCGAATTTGTCCGTTGCCGTCCTCATTTGCTTTATATCGGTTTTAACATAGTAATTCAGCGTTGTAGAAGCGTCCGCATGACCTAGAATTTCCTGCACACTTTTTATATTCGCACCGCTGGAAAGCAGGAGAGAAGCGCAGGTGTGCCGTAAATCGTGTGGTGATACATTGGGTAAGCCGTTCGCCTTAATGAAGCGGTTTAGATGGCGTGTGACTGCGTTGGGGTCACGAGGGGCGAATATATCCGCTGGACTGCCGAACACGAAAGCGCAATCAAGTATTGCGTCTGGATATTGCCGCTCTGCCTGTTGCCTTAACTGCTTCAATAGCGTTGCCATGCTTGCCATGATGGGAACTGTTCTGACGCTTGTAGCGGTTTTTGGAGCGGCTACAACTATGCCTGATTCTTTTGTATAGGTTGCAGAGCGTTCCACATGGATTATCAGATTATCCAAATCAATATCACGCCACTGCAAGCCAAGACACTCACTACGCCGTAAGCCTGTTGTAATGAACGTTTGGAGCAGACAACGGAAATCGAGGTTGCAACCCTCAACGGCTTTTAGGAACGCCGCCGCTTCCTCTTCGTCTAAAGCGTCAACTGGCTTTTTTGTGACCTTTGGTCGCTCAACTCTTTTTATTGGATTTTTCGTGATTATCTCTTGCAATTCGGCATAGTTGAAGATAACGGACAAAAGCCCATAGTGATGTCTGATTGTCTTTTCCGCAAGCGGTTTGCCCTGTTTGGTGCGGTATTTAGTGCGTAACCAATTTAGATACTCATTGACCTTTATTCCTGTTATCTCATGCAGAAAAACATCGTCAAAGTAAGGTAAGATGATTTTCAATGCGTATCCATAAAATGCAATTGTAGAAGCACGATGCGAACCGTCACGAACGCACAGAGGAAACCATACATCATTTACAAAGCCGCTGAATGTGTAATGTGTTCTCTGATATTCTGCCATTTTCTGCTCTTGTATAAAGGCTTGTCTTGCTTCACGCTCCCAGATGTCGGCTTCAACCTTTGCTGCTTTTGGGATTTTTGCAAGAGTTAGATTTTCGGGTGGATACCATGTAATACACTTGAAAATTTGTTTGCTGTTTTTCTCTCGCCCAAGACACGCCTTGAATTTGTAGGATACCACTTTTCCGTCTTTTACGTTCTCACTGATACTTGCCATTTTTCTTACCGTCCTTTCGGACAATAAGCGTCATTTTTGCGGTTTTCCTGCAAGTTGTTGACCTGTTTGTTGACCTAACACCTTGTTAAGACAAAACAAAAAATCCCCTACTCTGCGGAAACCCGCATGAATAAAGGATTTTTTTGGTCGGAGTGTCGGGATTCGAACCCGAGGCCTCTTGGTCCCGAACCAAGCGCGATACCAAACTTCGCCACACCCCGATAATAGCCGCTAGGTTATTATAGTTATATTTCCGTGGGTTGTCAAGAGTTAAATATACCGTGTTGGATACCCGGTGCCCAGGAAAAGCAAGTCAAACGCACGCGCATTTGGCTTGCTTTGCCTGTGCTTGGCGCGCTATTCGGCGGCGATATTATAGATGATTTCCTTCTCAATCATCTTGGCCAGCGATTCCGGCAGATGATTCACGTCAGATATATCAATATAGGCGTCACCGTAGATCTGTTTGATCTGGGGCTTATCATCACCGATGGCGACCGCCAGCGTTTTAATGCCCTGCCGCCGATGTGTGCCGACGACTGTCCGGATGTCCTGCTTGGCCAGATTCCCGCCGTATCCGGCGGAGTTGGGTTGCCCGTCGGAAATGATAATGAGCAATTTATTGCGCTCTGGGCGCTGCAGCAGGTAGCTGCCTGCAATCACCAGTGCCAGACCGTCCCGGTTGTCGCCTCTTGCCGCCATGCGGGCGATGGAGTATTTCGCGTTTCGGGCATCGTCAAAGAGCTTATAGATCGTAAAGCGCAGTGCGTTTTGGCTGGCATGCCCCGCGATAAAGGAGGGGATATCCAAGCGCTCGAGCACCTCCGTCAGTACCACGGCGGCCTCTTTCGATTTTGCCAGCCGCCTCCCGTTCATAGAGTCGCTGTTATCGACCAGAATGGTGACGGCCATGTCCAGCAGCTTTTCCGGATCTTTCTTCTGGATAAAATAGCGCTGGTCGACTTTATAGGCGCTTTTTGCGTCGATATCCCGGCCAACATAGCGGTGCTTCTGGATGGTCACACCCTCTTCACGGATAATTTTATCCACTTCCTGCACGATCCTGTTAATCAGAGAGCGGTTTGCCCTCGCCACCCGCTCGTAGAGGCCCTTGTCGAGCGCCCTGACCGGGCTTTTTTTCATATCAATCGTAATGCCATAGTGAGGAGAGCTCATATTTGCCGTATTGATCTGCATCAGCACATCGGAGAGCTGTTCTTCCGATGCCTGCTGCTCGGCGGAATCCTTTCGCATATCGGTCACGATGCTTGAGAGCATGCTGCGCATATTTTGTTCCGCCTTTTGGGCGTTCTCCTCTTTCTGTTCCTGTTCGGCAAATTTATCCTTGCTGTCCCCTATGCTCGGCGCGTCGGCCTCTCCCTGCAGCATATTGACAGGGGGCGCGGAAAAGCTCTCCCCGCCGAGGCTCTCCACTGCAAGCTCCAGTTGCTGGATCGGCGATACGGTGTGTTCGGCGCTCTGTCCACCCTGCCCGCCGCCGCCTTTCCTTGCGCCGGAGTTGCGGGAGGCTATGCCACCGGCATCGTCGCTGTCGTCCCGGCTTTTCTCGCCGTCCGGCTCCCGATTTCCGCCGCCGCTGTCGCCGTCTTTACCCTTTTCCGAATCGGCATCGTCGCCCGACATGCCCTTTTTATCGCTTTTGCCTTTCTGGTGCGCCTCCTCGTCCGTCTCCTCACCGCCGTCGCCTTTTTCGACGAAATCGCCCTGGTCGCCGCGAAAGCCCCATTTGCGGTCAAAGTCCATCTGCGGGATCAGCGAAATGCGCAGGATAGGCCAGAGGATCTGCACAATGGCGTTGATACAGCAGAATTTGACCTCCGGCAGATCGGTCTGCCTGGCGCGGTCGACCCAGTGTTCCGCCCTGCGGAGCAGACTCATATACGGCGAGGTGCGCACCGTCTCTTCCCGGAGGACGAATACCTTGCCGAAGCGCGCGTACTGCAGCAGCAGCGCGATCATCACGGTGAGCGGGGCATGCTGCGTGTGCTCCGTCATGGTTTCGAGCGCGGGTAGATTGGTAAAGAGTCCCTCCCGGAGTGTCATAATACTCTTCTGCACAAAAGCGCTATGCGTGCGACACAGTTTATCCTCGTCGTGCGCGTCGCTGATGACGTTTGCAATATCGGAATAGAGGTTGACAAAAAAGCCTCTGAATTCCTCCTTCTGCAGCGCCTCAAGTAGCTCTTCCAGCACGGCGGGGTCGGACGGTGCGGCATGAGGAGAATCCGCATAGGGGATACACCCGGCCTGCAGCGCGGAAAACGCGGTGTTTTCATGGTGAAAATCGGGGTAGAGCAGATGCGCCATCTCATGGAACAGGTAGCCCAATACGGCATACATTTTATTTTGGTGCGCCGCAAAATTCCGCGTTAGAATATTGTTTACGTCGATGGAAATGACGTTTCCGTCAATGTGGGAGGCAGGGGTTTTATCGCCCGGCTGAGAGGTGAGCAGGACCAATTTGAGAGACGCGGCCTTTTCGTCCGCCAGTGCGTGCATCATATTGCTCAGATAGCGGTGGAATACAGGGGAGGCGGCGATCTCCTGAAATGTTGGCACCTCGGAAGCCTGTTCACTCTGATGCTTTCGCACGCGTTCGAAGAATAGATTTTCCATCACTGGCACCCCTATAAATATAGGTCGACAACAGAAGAAATCAGTTCCGCCTGCTCCTCTCTGTCATTCGTCGCCTTGGCGACGACACACTCAATGCAGCTCTGGCGGAGATCGGCAAATCCGCCCATTTTGGCCGCAAGCACCCACATCTCCAGCTCGGACTGCGACATGCTTCCGTCCGTGATGCCCTTGTCGACACAAAATTCCTTTATTTTGTCCCAGACGGTATAGCATTTTTCCAGCACATCGCTGTCGCTCACCCGCGTGTTAAACTGCAGCCGCTCCAGTGCCGTTTCCTTCGGCAGGTCGTAGCTGTCGATGATGAGCGCCATCCGGCGGATTACGGACGGGTCAATGGGGTGGCAGGAGTTATAGCCTACGTTATCGGTGTAGATGACCAGCGCGTTTTTATGGCGCCTTGTATAGGAGCCGTCCACCAGCGGGATCATGGCCCCCGCGCGGTCATACTCATTGAGACCCACCAGGACCCCGCTGTTCTTGATTCTGGAGATCTCCTGCACCTCGACGATATAGCCCTTGTCGAGCGCTTTCACATAATTGGACACGACATGCTTAAACCGGGGGACATTGCTCTCACGCACGGCCACCTGCTCCACATAGGCGTCCAAACACATGTCGGGCGAAACACCTTCCTTCCGCCTGCCGGTGATCTGATAATACGCCTCCTCAGGCGCTGAGAGCATCTCCTCTACGGACGGGCGCTGCACCGGCTGCGATGAGACGGCGTTGGGTACGAAATCACTGAGAAAATCCTGCGTCTCCATATTGCTGTGGCAGGTGACCCGCAGAAGCGGCATGTGCAGAATCGCCGCGAGGATCTCCACACCGGTTGATTTTCCATATGCTGTCACACCGCGCCACATGAAATTCACCATCGGGCGGCGCTCTTTCTGGGAGTGGACATAGAAGCGCGCGAGCTTCAACGTCTCATCCGGGATGAGAAAATCCAGCTCAAACTCCGGGATCATATCCTCCTCCTCCGGCGACCAGTGAAACTGTTCGGAGAAGAAGCGAAATTCTTCCTTCGCATTGGCTAACGTCATTGTATGCACCTGTTCCCTTTCCCCGGCATCCCGCAAAATAACCGGTGTGCCGCAGATCACTTCGTTGTAACATAGGCCGCCCAGCTTGACCGCATGTTCAGGGAGAAACTGGATTTCCCCGCCCTTGTCGTCGGTCTCCAGCCTGTTTTCTTCAAATATGAGCACCAGCATATCACTCAGCGCAAAGAGCAGTTCAGCGTCAAACGGTGCATGCACGCGCGCGCGTTCGATCCGATCCATCAGGCGGATCAGATCGGGAAACCGCGCCATAAGAAGGGGGAGAAACGCGAGCAGGAACGGTGTTGTATCAAGCGCCGCTCCGCTGCGCGCATTGGGCAGCGGATGATACGTGCCGTCCGCCGTGACAAGCGCGCCGCGCATGCTTCCGTTTGCGCTCACGCTCGCAAGTACAATGCCCTCCGACGTGCGCATTTCGGACGCATAGGCGGTCTCGCTCACCTTTACAAGGGCGAGCGCCGCCTCCGCAGCGTCGAAATAATTCAGCACGGCCTTCACCACATTGCCGTTTAAGCGCCGATGTGCGCCCGCCTGCGCGCTGTCCGGATGGGACGCCTGCGCCATCGTCTGATAAGCAAGCGGCAAATCGTCGAGGCAAAAGGACTGTTCATCAAACAATATTGAGTTCATATCGGTAAACCTCGCAATTAGAATCCCCGCCGCCGTCCTATGTTCGGGTAACATAAATGATATCGCAAGATCATTGAAAAGTAAACCCCGCCCGCGCCTGTTTCGGATGGAAATACTCCCCTGTATTCAATAAAAGCGCTTTACATTTTCCGTCATGTTGCGTATATTATGACAAAGGGGGTGAGACAGGTGTATCCTGTTATCAACTATAACGGTGAACTATCTTTTCCTGCACCGAAATCACAGGCGGATACCTCCACAACGCCGGTGGTCTCCTATAGCAAGCACTACGGCGTTTTTCCATCGGGCGGTATTGTTTATGAACGTGGAAATTTCCGGGTGCATCTGACGCCGAAGGACATTGCCAGCGCCATTGAACTGGGGGCCGAGCGGGGTGAATGCGACCTTGACGCAGCCGAAAAATTCTGCTCAAAATATCAAGTCAGCGACAAGTTCAAAAAGGCATTGCTGTTCTATCTCGGTATGTGATCAGGGGCCCGCATGATGTGAATGCGCAATAAAAGGCACTGTTGAAGCAGCATTCTTTCGACAGTGCTTTTCTACTGGAAGGATGTGCTTGTGTTTTGGGGCTATCTATCCTATGCGCTGGGCATTGGTTGTGCCTGCTCCTCAGGCGGGTGTCTGGCAACGGTGCGGTCAACGCATTCTGACAGGCAGAGGATCGCAATACACATTATGAACAGGAGCCAGGGAATGGTACGGGTGCCCATCCGCTCGGCAACCACGCCGATGAGGGGGCAGAGCACCACGTTGCCCACGTATGCCGCCGCCATCTGGATACCCATCACCCGTTCGGAATCCCTGCGCCCAAATCGGCTGGGCGTCATATGGATCATGCTCGGGAAGATCGGCGCGCAGCCAAGGCCGGTCACGGCGAGAGCGATGTAATAGAGCGGCGGCGTCAGCGGCAGCGCCATGGAGAAGGTGCCGACGATGCACAGCCCCGCGCCGATGCGCACGAGCGTCTTATCGGAGCACTTTTCCGTGGCGAGGCCGCTAAAAATCCGTCCGACCATGACGCAGATATAGAAAACGGAAGCTGTGCGCGCGGCAGATTCGACAGAGAAGCTGCGGGCATCGACCAGATAACTCGGTGCCCACAGGCCGGTACCATATTGAATGCCGAAAAAGAGCGCGTAGCACATCAGCGCCATGAGCACGCCGGGTATTCGGAGCAGAGGCCGCCTTATTTGCGGCGCTTTCTCCATGTGCTCGGCGGTGCGGCGCAGCGGCTCCCCCCTATAATCGCGCCCTCTCCAGACCGGCAGGGTCAGCACGAGCACAATGGCGATGGCAAACTGGATCATCGCGATAGAGAAGTAGCCGGTGTGCCAGCTCTGCCCGCGCCCGAGGATGAACGACAGCAGGGCGGGCCCGGCGGACGCGCCGAGGGCATAAAAGCATGTCAGCCAGTTGACGTGCCGTGCGGAGAGATGGAGCGAGGCGTAGTTGTTGAGGCATGTGTCGACCGAGCCCGCGCCGAGCCCGAGGGGGATGGAAAAGAGCAGCAGCCAGAGATAGGAGGGGCTCAGGGCGTAGCCGAGCAGCGAGGCCGCCGTGACCATGCCGCTCAGCGCGGTGATTTTGGCGGTGCCGAGCAGGCGGACAAGCCTCTCGTTGAGCAGGCAGGACAGAATCGTCGCGCAGGAGACGATCAATGTAATGAGCCCCTGGGCGTCCAGTGATACGCCGAGCTCCGGCTGCATCACCGGCCACGCCGACCCCAAAAGCGTATCCGGCAGGCCCAGGCTGATGAAGGCAAGATAAATCAACAATAGAAAAACAGCGTTCATGACGAAAACCTCCAAAAGAGACGACGGTGAAACGGTGAGATATCTTTTGCATTATACAATAAACAAATGTATAATGGAAATGTATCATGGCCTTATTTGCATTCTTTGGAGGAATGGATATGGATATGAGCCATTTTGAAAGGAGCGGAAGATATGACACCCATTGCAAAAGAGAGCCTGGACTTTCACTATGAAAAGAAAGGGAAAATTGAGGTGGTCTCCACCGTGCCGGTGAAGGACAAGCACGACCTCTCCCTTGCCTATACGCCGGGTGTGGCGCAGCCGTGTCTCGAGATACAGCGGGATGTGGAGCAGTCCTACGCGCTGACACGGCGCTGGAACATGTGCCTTGTCGTGACCGACGGCACCGCCGTGCTCGGCCTGGGGGACATCGGGCCAGAGGCCGCTATGCCCGTGATGGAGGGCAAATGCGTGCTCTTTAAAGAATTCGGCGGCGTGGATGCGTTCCCGCTTTGTATCAAGTCCAAGGATGTCGATGAAATTGTGCGCACCATTTCGCTCATCTCCGGCTCCTTCGGCGGGGTCAATCTGGAGGATATCGCCGCGCCGCGCTGCTTTGCGATTGAGGAGAAGCTCAAGGCGTGCTGCAACATCCCCATTTTTCACGACGACCAGCACGGCACCGCCGTTATCACGCTCGCGGGGCTCACGAATGCCCTGCGTGTGGTGGACAAATCCCTCTCCGAGGTCTCTATCGCCGTCAACGGTGCGGGTGCTGCGGCGATCTCCATCACCCGCCTGCTGCTTGCCGCGGGAGCAGGGGATATCACGCTCTGCGACAGAGCCGGAGCCATATACAGCGGCAGGGCAGAGGGGATGAACCCCATCAAAGAGCAGATGGCGCGCATCACAAATCCCACTGGCAGGAAGGGCGGTCTTGCCGAGGTGGTGCGGGGCGCGGATGTGTTTATCGGCGTGTCCTCACCGGGCGTACTGAGCACGGAGATGGTCAAAACGATGGCAAAGGATCCCGTCATTTTCGCCTGTGCCAATCCCACGCCGGAGATTTTCCCCGATGAGGCGAAGGCGGGCGGTGCGGCGGTGGTTGCGACAGGGCGCAGCGACTTCCCCAACCAGATCAATAACGTCCTCGCGTTCCCCGGCATCTTTCGCGGTACGTTCGACGTGCGGGCGCGCGACATTAACGACGCGATGAAGATGGCCGCCGCGCGCGCCCTTGCCGACCTCGTTTCCCCATCGGAGCTGACGGCGGAAAATATTATTCCCGCCGCATTTGACCCGCGTGTCGGCCCCGCCGTCGCCGCCGCCGTCGCGCAGGCGGCGCGGGAGAGCGGCGTGGCAAGGCTTTGAAAAAATTGGGGGAGGAGGGAAACTTTTATCAATGCATTACGCCAAACGGACAGATCAAAAAAATGAGGTGAAAGATCATGAAAAAATCACGTTTTCTGGCCTGTATCCTGACCCTTGCCATGGCATTTTCCCTCGGATCAACCTTTGCCGCCGGAGGCGGCGTCTCTGTCACGCTCGACGGTGCTGTTCTGGCGGATGGTGAGAGCGTATATCTGAGCGAATCCGGACGCACCATGGTTGCCGCCTCCGCGCTGGAGGGGATATTCACGCTGGAGTACAAAACAAGCGACGAGGTGCTTTCCCAAGTGACCCTGCGGCCGACGCAGCACCGAAGGACCGCCTTTCTGCCCTGCGAGGTGGG